>NZ_JBFNEH010000017.1:0-63335 GCF_040797425.1 Symbiobacterium sp.
ACCCCGCCCCTCCCCCCCGGACCGCCGATCCCGACCCGGGGGCAACCGTTCCGACAGTTTTTCGCACCCCTCCGCCCCATCCCCCTGCGATTCTCTATCACTTCGTACTTGAAACATCCCTTCCCCCCGTCTCGTACCCCATCCCGGCCTCCCAGAACATGACCCCCGAACCGTCACCCCCGGCCCGGGGGCAACTATTCCGATCGCTCTAGTCTGGCCGCAGGCATGAGCAAAGGCTGCCCCGATGTCCTCACACCGGACGATCGGCGCAGCCTCAACAGCGCGCACCAAAGCTTCCCTCACGCCGGGCGCAGCGAGACCTCCCCGGAGAGCACCCGGTGCAGGCAGCCGTCTGCGTCCCGCACGAGCAGGGCCCCGTCGTCGTCCACGTCCTGGGCGACGCCTTCCAGGGTCACCTGCCCCCCCAACCCGTGCACCCTCACGGGGCGGCCCAGCGTCACCGACAGGCTACGCCAGCGGCTGAGCACCTGGGGGAACCGGCCGGCCAGCAGATCGTCGTAGGCTTGCTCGAACCGGCTCAGAATGGCCTGCACCAGGACGGCCCGGCGCACGCCGATCGCGCCCTCGAGCGCCAGCGAGGTCGCCGTCTCCCGCAGCGCCGGGGACATCTGCTCCCGCCTCAGGCCGACGTTCACGCCGATGCCCAGGACCACGAAGGCGACCCGGTCCAGTTCGGCCTCCATCTCGGTCAGGATGCCGCAGAGTTTCCGACCCTCCAGCTGAACGTCATTGGGCCACTTGATGCCCGCGGGGAGGCCGGTCATATCCCGCACGGCCTCCGTCACCGCCACGGCCGCCGCCAGCGTGATGCGGGGCGCCTCGTGGGGGGGCAGGGCCGGGCGCAGCACCAGCGACATGGCGATCGCCGCCCCGGGCGGGGTAAGCCACGACCGACCGAGGCGCCCCTTGCCCGCCGTCTGCTGGTCGGCCAGCACCAGCAGGCCCTCGGGCACGCCTTTCCGGGCAAGGTCCTTGGCCAGGTCGTTGGTGGAGCCCACCGTCTCCCGGTACTCGATGACCCGGCCCAGGCGCCGGGTGGTGAGGCCGGCGCTCACTTCCTCAGGCGTGAGCAGGTCGGGCCGGGCGATCAGCCGGTAGCCCTTGCGGGGGGCAGCCTCCACCTGGTAGCCCAGGGCCCGCAGCGCCTCCACATGCTTCCAGACGGCAGTGCGGCTCACTCCGATCCTGCGGGAGATGGCCTCTCCGCTCACCCAGCTGTCGCCCGCGGCGGCGAAGAGGGCGAGCAACTCCGCAGCGGTGTCCGTCGGCATGGTGCGATCCCCCCGGGTGCGTCCATCTGGGTGAAGTTTACCGCACCACCGCCGGGGGATCAACGTGCGGGGTCGGCCGCCGGGTGCGGACGGCGGGGCCCTGGGGCAAGGGGAGCGGCGGGCTGCCGGGTATACCCGACCCCGGCCCGGGCAAGGAACCGTGGGCTGCTGGATGCCCCGTACCTCGGACCCCCGGGCGGAACAGCCACAGCGCACGGTAACCCCGTCCTCATCCCCCCGGGCGGAACAGCCACAGCGCACGGTAACCCCGTCCTCCCCCCCCGGGCGGAACAGCCACAGCGCACGGTAACCCCGTCCTCATCCCACCGGGCGGAACACCCGCAGCGCACGGTGACCCCGTCCTCATCCCACCTTATCGGGCACGTGCAGCACCGCCACCCCGTCACTCCCGGTCCCGGGGCTGGCCCTTTGAAAGCGCAGGGCCAGCAAGCCGTCCTCATATGACGCGGCGGCCGCCGGCCGGACAGGGGCCGGCAGCGTGACGAGGCGCGAACAGTACCCGGTAAAGCGCTCGCGCTGTAAGTACAGCCCGTCGGGCAGGCGGTCGGGGAGGTACGCCTCGATGAGCAACTCGGTGGGGCCCACGAGGCTCACGCTTACCTGCTGGGGACTCGTCAACCCGGGAAGGACCGCCTCCACCACGACTTCGTGGGGCGTGACGTAGATATCCAGCGGCGGCCCCGTGCGGGCGGCGGTCCGGGCGGCGCCGCCGGCTCTCCCCCGGGGCTGCGGAACCTTTTTCGGCGGGGTCCCGGCCCGCCCCAGCTCCCGCCAGAGGTCAGCGCTGATCGCCTCGCCCAGGGCCTCCAGCTGCTCTGCGATGCGCTCGATGGCGCTACCCGTGTCGTTCAAGTCTCCCCGCCTCCCTCGGCTGCCAGTGCAGATGGACCGCCTCGGCCCGCACGCGCATGTCCAGGGTGAGCACGCCGTCCTGAAGCGACACGGCGACCTGGCCGGCGTCCACCGGCAGGGGCAGGTGGACCGTCCGGGAGAAGGGGCCGTAGGTGCGCTCGCCCAGGGCGAGGCTCTCCCGGGGCAGCGGGTGCCGGTAGGCGACCGTGCCCTCCAGCAGCACCTGCCGGTCACCCACGATGCTCACCCACAGGTCGGAGGGCCTGACCCCGGGCACCGCGGCCAGCAGGATCAGGCGATCGCCCCGGCGGACGAGGTCCACCGGCGGTCCGGCCCGTTCAGGGGGTGGTCCCTCGTGCATGGTTGTCATCTCTCTCGCTCCCTTCGGCCCGGGGCGGGGGCCAGACCTGCACGCAGCGGGTGGAGTCGTGCGGCGGCGGATTGTGCGCCGGCCCGGGCGGCGGGGACTTGGCCTCTGCAGCGGCGGGATCGGGGCGTGCCAGCGCCCGGCGGCGGCTGACCACGCTGTTGGGCAGCGCCCGGACGGCGCTTCCACCCGGTGGCGGTGCGGGCTTCACGCCCCCCTCCGCTCCTGGCGTCCCCAGTGCTTTCGCACGAGACGAACCGCCTTGAGCCGGTACGGCCTTGCCACCCTGCCGCTCCCGGTGCGCGGCGGGCGCCTCCTTGCGACTCTGGCGCCGGGACTGGCCCTCTT
The DNA here is from genome assembly GCF_040797425.1 of Symbiobacterium sp. Lineage (NCBI taxonomy): Bacteria > Bacillati > Bacillota > Clostridia > Eubacteriales > Symbiobacteriaceae > Symbiobacterium > Symbiobacterium sp. Next base: position 2,881 of record NZ_JBFNEH010000017.1, read on the forward strand.
CGCCCGAAGCCCGCCCCCCGCTGGTCGGCGCCGCCTGTGCGGCGGAGGTACCCTCGCGGCCCTCGCCTCCGCCCCCTCCCCCGTTTCGGGGCGTGGGCGGCGCCAGCCGCAGGCTGTGCGTGATCCCGATGTTCAGTTCGCCCGCCAGCTCCTGCACGTCGATATCGCCCAGGTGGAAGGCCAGCGTCCCGACATCCAGGTGCTCCACCTGCATCTGCACCGGCGGGCGCGCCACCATCGCCTCGAGCGCCGCCGCGAGGCGGTCCAGCGTCCTGACTGCCTCATCGAGCTGCCGCAGAAGCTCCGGCACGTTGGGCAGCCCGGGGCCGCCCTCTGGGTGCGACGGACGGTGCCCGCTCATGCCGTCCCTCCTTCGGCCCCTCGCCGCCGCGGGCTGCCGCCTCCTGGTGGTCCCACCGGAAGCGGAAGGTGGCGGGGTTCGCCGGGCCCGCGGCGGCGACCGTCCCGGCCGAAAGGGGCACGCGGACGGCGCTTCCCGGCATGGTGCGGTTACCGGAACGTACCCCCGGACCCGGCTGGGTACCGGCCCCGGTACGGACCCCGACGCCAGGGCGTGTGACGGCTCCCCGCGATAACCCTCCGCCCGGTCGTGCAGCCGCCGCCTCGGGGACCCCCGCATCCGGCTGCACACCCGGCTGGGCGCCTGCGGCGGAGGGGGCACCTGCAGACAGCGAGTAGATCAGCCCCTGGTTGATCCACGCCGAAGCCCAGTCTCCCTGGATGCCGATGAACTGGTTGCTGCAGCCCCCGCCGCCGTCACCGCCCGCAACCCGGGAGAGGCCGAAGTTCACCGAACCCCCGCTCAACCCGTTCACCTGCATCAGGCCCACGTTCGCGGCTGCGGAAGCGTATCCGGGCGACCAGCAAGGGAACGGCAAGCCGGTCACCCCCCAACCTGGAACCCTGTGATGTTGGCGTAGGGGGTGTCGGACCAGTCCGCGTCGGCCAGGAGCCCGTACCAGACCCCGCCCCAAGAGCCGTCGCCCAGGAAGTCCAGGAGCGAGTTGCCCTTGCTGTTGCTGGTGGGGAACGACACGTCCGTGACGCCTGTGCCCACCACCCCGCTGGTACTCACGCCGTTCACCTTGAAGGCCCAGATGTTGATGACCGGCGCCGAGTAGCTGGGACCGAGGTTGGGCGGCACGGCGGGCGCAAAGCCGTACATCACCGACGGTCACTCCCAGCGGCCGGACCCTGTGCGGACGGGGTCAGGCCCCAGGCGCCGGCGTCGATGCCGTCGTCGTCGCCGATCCACCCGAACCCCACCGCGGCCCGGCCCAGGTCGCCCGTGACGACGCTGGCGCCCACCGTGCCCTTGCCCGACGACCCGGCGCCGCGGATGACGGTCCGGCCCACGGCGACCACGCCCGCGACGTCTGCCACCTCCACAACCCCGAAATGCAGATGATCCACCCGCCATCACCTCCGCCGACTGCGGCCCCCGCCGCTATCTCCACACTATGCGACTCGGGCATATGGTGTCTGGAAAGGGGGAAGGCGCGTGACCGTCGAGTTCCACATCCACATGATCAAGGTGAACGGCATCGAGTCCTCGTCGGCCTTCACCATCGGCACCAATCTGCTGATCGGCTTCGGCAGCCAGAGCAAGTCGCTGAGCGGCGGAAACTCCATCACCGGCGACAGCGGCCGAGCGCCGAACCTCTTCAGTGCCATCGACGACCGGGACTACATCGACACCCCCTTCTGGCAGGTGAGTCCGGGCGTGGGCGACCCCGGGATCGACCTGGCGTGAGCCGGCGCCAACGAGAGCGGAGTCCGCCAGCGCCCGGCACGGCCGCCCACCCGTCCGACCGACCCGCGCGAGCAGGAGAGCCATCGTCGACCACGCGGCGTGGGCTCTCCGCCGCGCCCCCCGGAAGCCCTGGCCCCGAGGCGCCGTTTGTAGTACACTTGGCGGGTAGACATTTCAGCATTGGAGGATATGTATGCAACCTGTGTTCGAGCGCTGCGCCGCCCAGCTCAGGGCACACCAGTACGCGGCGTGTATCGAGCAGCTCCGCGCACTGGCCCGCACCGCCCAGACTGCAGACGAGCTGCTCGTCGCCGCCCGGGTGGCGAGTGCGGCGCTCTGCTATGGTCTTGAGCTGCGCCTGGTGCGGCGTGCGGCCCGCATCGACCCTTGCCCCGCCCAGGTCACGCTCTACCTGGCGGCCACCTACCTCGAGCGCGGCCGCTACCTGGAGGCCGAGGAGATCCTCACCCCCTGGGTCGAGTCCGAAAGCTGGACCCCGGCCCAGCGGTCGGAGGCGCTCGGCCTGCTGGCCGCCTCCTACGCCGCACGTCGCCGGTTCCGGAGCGCCGCCGGGGCCATCGAGCGCGCTGCCCGGCTGGCCGCCCAGGCGGGCCCGGAGGCCGAAGGCGAGCTCACCTACATCCGCCTCTCCCTCCTCGCCTACGAGCACCGCTGGGAGGAGTGCGCCGAAGGCGTCTCACAATACCTGGAAGCGCACGGCGACGACCCCCGCCCCTACTTCCTGCTGGCCCTCTGCCTGGAGCACCTGGGCCGGGCAGACGACCTCCTGCGGACGCTGGAGACCGCCTGCGACCAGTTCCCCGAGCACCCGCGCCTCCTCCTGCAGCTTTCGTCGGCCGCCTGGACCGTGGGCCGCACCGACCAGGCCGAGCAAGTGCTGGAGCGGGTCGCGGCCATTCTCCCCAGGCACCGCGCCGCCCGCATGCTGCGCCGCGCCCGCGCGATGATGCATGAGCCCGGCAAGCGCCTTCCGGTCCCGCCCATGGTCCAGGGGCACAACCACTGCTTCCCGGCCTGTCTGGCCATGGTCCTGGCCTATTACGGCCGGCCTGCGGATCAGCGCGCCGTGGGCAGGGCCGTCATGAAAGGGCAGTCCGGCACGCCGCTCTTCCGGGCCCTCCGGTACCTGGAACAGGAGGGCTGGGTGGCCCGCACCTTCCGGGCGACCCCCGACCGCGTGAAGGCCCTCATCGACCGGGGCGTGCCGCCCATCCTGGGGATCGAATGGGCAGGCGGGGCGCACGTCCACATCTGCGTGGGCTACGACGACACGTGGCTCTACATCCAGGACCCGGGTTCTTTCAGGCGACGCCACCTGCGGCTGACCGGCTTCGACGAGGTGTACGCCCACTCCGATTACTGGGCCCTGGCGTTCGTTCCGCCGGAGTCGGCCGCCCTGCTGGACGTGCTGCCGCCCGAGGACGACGCCGCCATCCGTCGGATGCAGTCCTGCTGGGAACACCTGTCGGCAGGGCGCCGTGAGGAGGCCCGGATCCTGTTCGAAGCGATCGACCAGGGCGAGCTCACGCTTGCCCGGGCCCTCTTCCGCCTGCGGGTCTGGCCCCGCCTGGGCTCCCGCACCGGGGCCCTGGCTGCCGCAGACTGGCTGCTGGCCCACTATCCCCGGCACCGGCAGATCCGGCTGGAAGTGGCGCAGCACCTGATGCACATGGACGAGGACGACCGGGCGGCGGCCATCGTCCGGGAGCACCCGGGCCGGCTGCAGTCCGAGGCGCTGGTCATCCTCGGATCGGCCGCCCGCAGGGAGTCACTCGAGGAGGCCCGCCGGCTCTTCCGCAAGGCGGCCATCGCCGACCCGCACAGCACCACTCCCCTGCAGTGCTGGGGCCAGGTGGAAGGCCAGGCCGGCAACCTGGAGCGGGCCGAAGCGCTCTTCCTGGCGGCCTACGAGATGGAGCCCTCCCCCGGAATCGCCGCCGACCTCGCCCACCTGCGCCACCGCCAGGGGCGACCTGCGGAAGCCGTGGCGGCCTTCCGCGCGGTCCTCCGGGAGGAGCCGTTCTACCCCTGGGCCTGGTGGATGCGCGCCGAGGCCCACTGGGCGCTGGGGCAGTACCGGGCGGCCGCCCGCTGCCTGCGCATCGCCATCGCCCAGGAGCCCGACGGCGCACACCTGGTGGACAGGCTGGCCGACCTCTACCGCGACACCGGCCAGCTCGAGCGAGCCGTCGCCCTCCTCCGCTCGAGCCCCCTTCTGGCCACCTCGGCAGACCTGCAGTATTCTCTGGCGGTCCTCCTAGGGGCGCAGCACCAGTGGCCCGACGCGCTGGCGGCGGCGCAGAGCGGGATGCACCAGTTCCCGGATGACTGGCGGTTCGGCCCGTTCGCGGCCGAAGCGCTGCGCATGACCGGCCGCCGGGACGAGGGCCGTGCCCTGCTCTCCCGGCTCGTTCGCGAGCGTCCGGACCACGCCTACATCCGGGCCCGCTTCGGTCGCTTCCTGCTGCTCGAGGGCGAGGTCGACGAGGGCATCCGCCAGATTGATCGGGCGCTGGAGCTTGATCCCGACTGGAAAGACCCGCTGGACTGGGCCCTTGCGGCCGCGGAGAAGCTGGAGCAGCCCGTGCCGCTGCTCGACTACCTCACCTCCAGGCTGACCCGTGAAGGGGACCCCAGGCGCCTGGCCGAACTGGCCCGGGCCTGGGTGGAGCACGACGCTCCCCGTGCCCGGCAGCTGGCCTTGGCCGCGTGGGGACAGGCATCGGCCCCGGCGGAGGCCATCGGCAAGGTCGGTGAGGTGCTGTACCTGGCCCTGGACCTGCACGCTGCCCTCAGGGCGCTCCGCGAGGCGCTGCGGCGGCAGCGCGTCTACCCCTGGGCGTGGTGGCGCCGGTCCCACGTGCACTGGGCACTGGGGCAGCGCCGGGCCGCCCTGCGGTCCCTGCGCATGGCCGTGGCGCAGGACCCCCACTCGGACGTCCTCCTGAACGAGCTGGCCGGACGCTACCAGGAGCTGGGCCAGGCGGAAAGGGCGGTGGCCCTCCTTCAGGCGAGCCCCCTCACACCCGGGTCGTTCGACCTGCGACACCGCCTGGTCGAACTGCTGCTCGAGTGCGGCCGCCACGAAGACGCCCTCGCGGCCACGGAAAGCGCCCTGCGGGAGATGGGCGCCCCTGGCCGGTTCGGGCCGCTGGCCGCCTCCGCCCTGGTACGGCTGGGACGGGACGAGGAGGCGAGGGCGCTGCTCACGCGCCTCTGCGAGGAGGCCGAGGCGGCCGTCGACGGCCTCGGCCTGGGATCGCTGGCCGAGGAGTGGCTGGAGCACGACGCGGCCGAGGCGGTCCGCTGGGGGCGCAGGGCGGCCGAGCTGCTGGGGGAGGACCCATCGGACCAGCTCGCGTTCGCCCACCTGCTGCTGGAGGCCGGCGACCGGGACGGCGCAGAGGAGGTGCTGGAGCAGCTGGCCCGTACGTCCCCGTCGGCCCCGGTTTTCCACGCCCTCTCCCAGGTCGCGGCCAGACGGAGCGACCCCGACGGGCAGGTTGCCTGGCTCCACCGGGCAGTGGACGCGGCGGCCAGTCCCGAGGAGGTGCGCCGTTACGCCGACCAGCTGGGCGACGTGCTGGAGGAGCGGGGCCAGACGGCCGAAATCACGGCGCTGATGAACCGGATCGAGGGCCGGGTGGACGAGGCCTGGCGGCGCACGTACCTGGGGTACGCCGCCGAGCTCACCGGGGAGTACAGCGAGGCGGTGGCGCACTACCAGGCGGCGCTGGCCATTGACCCGCTGTTCCGCTGGGCCCACTTCCGCCTGCCGCTCGCCCTCCTGCGGCTGGAGCAGTGCGACGAGGCCATCCGTGCGGCGGAGGCCACCGTCTCCCGGTGGCCGGGAGACGCCGCCATGCACTGGCTCCTCGGCCGGTGCCTGCTCCAGGCCGGCCGGCGGGATGAGGCGGCCTCCCGTTTCCGGTCGTCTTTGCACCTCGATCCGAACGCGGCGCAGCCGCGGCGGGGGCTCTGGGAGGCCCTGCAAGATGGCGGCCCTGCCGTCCTGGAGGAACAGCTCGCAGGTCTGCCCGCTGTCGCGCGGGCCGTCGCCCTCTGGTGGTTCGGCGAGTGGTGGCGGGAGGAAGGCGACATGGAGAGCGCCGTGGCCGCGTGGAAGGCGGCCGCGGCAGCCGACCCGGCCGACCCCGACCCCCACATCCGGCTGGCGCAGGCCGCACTGGAAGCCGGCGACCAAGAGGGCGCCTGGCACCACGGGGTCGAGGCGCTCCTTCGGGACTCCACCCTTCCCGACCTCCTCGCAGACCTGCTGGAGCGGACCGACCCAGCAACCGCCGCCGCGGCACTCTCCGCCGCGGTGGAACGTGTGGGCGACAGTCGCCGCAACCTGCGCGCCGGTCTGCTCTACCTGGTAGGCGAGTGCTGGCGGAAGATGGGGCGGTTCCGGGAGGCCGTTGCCACCTGGGAGCGGGCGGTGGCGGATTACCCCTTGCAGCGGGGTGCGGCCTGGCGGCTCGCACAGGTCTACCGTACCCGCAACGCCTGCCAGAAGGTGGTCGACCTGCTGGCGCCGCTGGACGAGGAAGGCCGGTTGCCCACCGACAAGGAGATGCTGCTGGTCCAGTACCTGGAGTGCGCGCTGGCCTGCGGGCGCCCGCGCCGCCCGCACTGGCGCCGGCTCATCCGGGAGCGGATGGAGACCGTGCTGGCCCAGCTGCGGAGCGGGAACCTGGGACTGACGGCGCGCCTCAACGCCCGGGGGGAGCTCATGGAGTTGGGGCGGCTCTACGCGCGGCTGGAGGTCGAGTTCGGCAATCCCCAGGCCGCCCGCTACGGCAACGTCGCCGAAGACGACCTGCTCTTCGCCGTTCGGCTTGCGGCCTTCCGCTACCGCACCCGGAGGCGGCCCCCGCCCCTGGACGTTCGCCCCGGCGAGTCGACGGAACCCGCCGCTGCCGGGCCGATCGGGGGGCGGACGGGCGCGCGGAACCTGTGGAATCGGAACTTGGTGGCCCCGGCCCTGCTCCTCCTCGTGGTCCTGGCGCTCTGGCCCGGGACGGTTCTGCCGAAGGTCTTGCTGGTGCTCGCTGCGAACGTGCTGGTGCTGGTGTTCCTGATGAGTCTGTTATGACGTGCGGCCGCGGCTGCACCAGGTGCGGCCGCGGCAGGGGGAGAGCCACCCGGGATGCGGTGCGCGGGCACGGCGATCGCGGCGGTTGCGGGCGTCTTGCCCTTGACCATCATCCCGTTGGTCCGGGCGCTCCGGCAGTGAAAGCCGGCTCCCGGCGAGCCCGGGATAGGCTACAATAAGGGCGAACTGGCGATACAGGAGGAATTCTCATGCTCACAGAGTTCAAGCGGTTCGCCCTGAAAGGAAACGTGCTCGACCTGGCTGTCGGCGTGGTGGTAGGTGCAGCCTTCAACCAGATTGTGAACTCCCTGGTGAACGACCTGCTGATGCCGCCCCTCGGCTTCATCGTGGGCAAGGTAGACTTCTCCAGCCTCTACCTCAACCTGAGCCGCACGCAGTACGACTCGCTGGCCGCGGCCCGGGAGGCCGGCGCCCCCGTGATCGCCTACGGCGCCTTCCTCAACAGCGTCATCAACTTCCTCATCGTTACCTTTGCCGTCTTCCTGCTGGTCCGCCAGGTGAACCGCTGGCGTCCCACGCCCCCGCCCGAGCCGGCGAAGACGAAGGAGTGCCCCTACTGCCTGTCCACCATCCCCCTCAAGGCCGTGCGCTGTGCCCACTGCACGGCTGACCTGGGCCAGCCGCCCCAGGAACCTGCGCCCGCAGCGGTGCGGGAGTGATCGCCATGTCCTTGCCGTGCCAGGTCTCCGGACCGCCGACTGCCCCCCCGATCCTCTTCCTCCACGGCGGCGGGGTGAGCGGGTGGATGTGGGAGCCCGTGGTCCGGCGCCTGGAGGACCGCTTTCGCTGCCTGGTGCCGGACCTGCCCGGCCACGGCCGGCTGTCCTGCGACCGCTTCTCCTTTGCGGGCGCCGTCGACCGCCTGGCCGAGTTGATCCGCACCGGGGCCAGCGGCGGGCCGGTTCACGTGGTTGGCCTCTCGTTGGGCGCGCAGACGGCCCTGCACCTGATCGCCCGCCACCCCGATCTGGTGGGCCGCGCCGTCGTCTCGGGGACCCTCACCCGCTCCCTGCCCGGTGTGGGCCCTTACCGGTTCGTACTGCGGCTCACGTTTCCCCTGGCCCGTCGGGACTGGATGATCCGCGCCAACGCCCGGCAGCTCGGCATCCCGCCGGCCTACATGGGGCAGTTTCGCACCGACACCCTGCAGGCCTCCGCCGCGGGGCTCGAGGCGGTCGTGGCGGAGAACATGTCGTTTCAGCTGCCGCCGGCGCTGGCGACCTCGCCGGTGCCGCTCCTGGCCCTGGTGGGCGAGCGGGAACTCCGGCTGCTGCGCACCTGCGCGCGGCAACTGGCGCAGACCTTGCCCCGCGCCCGGGCCTGCCTGGTCCCCGGCGCCGGCCACACGTGGTGCCTGCAGGACCCGGACCTCTTCGCCGGCGTGGTAGCTGCGCATGTGGCGGACGAACCCCTGCCGACGGATCTGGTTCCTCTGGCATGAGGAACCGGGGTCTGAGGCCCGTGGATGGATGCGCAAAAGCCCTCCGCCCCGTGCTCCGGGGCGGAGGGCCTTGTTGTGAACAGCCTACGGTTCGATCTTCGTCCCCAGCACCTTCAGGAACTGGGCGATCCAGGCCGGATGGGCGGGCCACGCCGGGGCGGTCACCAGGTTGCCGTCCGTGTGGGCCTGGTCCACCTCGATGTTCACGTACTCGCCGCCCGCCAGCGCCACCTCGGGGCTGCAGGCCGGATAGGCAGAGCAGGCCTTGCCCTTCAGGACCCCCGCCGCCGCCAGGAGCTGCGCCCCGTGGCAGATGGCGGCGATGGGCTTGTTGGCCTCGGCGAAGTGGCGCACCATCGCCAGCACCCGGTCATTCAGCCGCAGGTACTCCGGCGCCCGACCGCCCGGGATCACCAGGGCGTCGTACGACTCGGCCTCCACCTGGTCGAAATCAGCGTTGAGCGTGAAGTTGTGGCCGGGCTTCTCGCTGTAGGTCTGATCACCCTCGAAGTCGTGGATGGCCGTGCGCACCTTCTCCCCCGCCTTCTTGCCGGGGCAGACGGCGTGCACGGTGTGGCCGACAGCCTGCAGCGCCTGGAAGGGAACCATCACCTCGTAGTCCTCGACGAAGTCGCCGACGATCATCAGGATCTTCTTCGCGCTCATGCGATCGACCCCTTTCGTGAGAGATGATCCTGGGCGTCTTACGTCTTTCGCCACAGAGGGGGGCCTGCCCTTCCGGTTTCTCGCGAAATTTTTCTCAACTCGCGCGCCGCACCACAGGGGCTGCCGCCAACGGGCTGCGCACGCGCCCGCCGTTCAGACGCTCCCCTGCTCCAGGGCGTGGCGCGCGTTCCCGAGGGGCCGCGACCCCCACCCCGCCGGTCGCCATCCCAGCCAGATCGCCCGGACACCGCCCGGATTGCATCACGATGCGGCCCCGCTCTCCGTCCCGCCCTCCCATGGGGCGGGGTCACGGAGCATCGGGGCCGCTTCCCGCTTCAGCCTGCGCCGGGTCCGGATAGCCTCAGAGCGCCTGCGGTCACCGCTCGCTGGGGATGGTGCAGCTGTAGTCCTCCGGCGTGATGCGCTCCGGCGCGTCTCCCCGCTTCCGGATCACGATGCGCCACTGCGCCGGGCCGGTCTTGGCGAATGACTCGATCACGTGCCCTGCGCCGGTGGCCCATCGGGGGAGCGACTCGGTGGCCTGGTTGCAGTCGAAGTCGATCACCAGCCGACCGCCGGGCTCCACCAGGTTGATCTTCTGCTTGGCGATCACCAGCGGGTAGGGGCAGGGTTCCCCCAGCACATCCACCACGAGTTCCTTCACCACGTCGCGTCCCTCCTTGCTCAGTCGCCGTGGGCCAGGCCGGGCAGGGCGGCCTGCCGCGCCTCCGCCCGACGGGCGGGCAGCACCAGGAACAGGTATGCCCCGAGCCAGGTGCCGAGAATGGTGAACAGGGTGGCCGTCCAGCCGTTCAGCGAGAACTGGGACACCGCCGTGAGGCCGTTGCCGATGTTGCAGCCCCGGGCCAGGGTGGCGCCGAAGCCCATGCCGAGCCCGCCCACGATGTGCTGCAGCAGGCGGGCGGGACCCGGGGCCCGCAGGCGGAACTCACCGGCGGCCCTGGCGGCGATGAAGCTGCCCACGGGGATGCCCAGCACCAGGAAGCTGCCCCAGTCCAGGGCGGAGGCGTCGCCCGAGGCCACCAGGAACCGGAGGAGCCCGGCGGTGGGACCGGTGATGCCCAGGCCGGCCATCCGGCCCGTGCTGATGGAGGTCAGCCAGGCAATCACCGCCACGAGGCCGACCGCGAGGCCCGTCACCGGCCAGGACCAGCCCCGGCCGAAGACCGCCCGCCAGAGCGGGTGGCGGCCCTCCTCCACCGGGGTGCGCCAGGCGGGCGCCGGGGCCCGGCGTGCGCCGATCAGGAAGGCGAGGGAGACCAGCCACAGCGCCGCCACGAGCAGCCACGGACTCACCCCCAGCGCCCCGTAGAGGCTCGTGGAACCGTTCAGCGTGACCATCGGGCCCTGGATGCGCTGCACGATCGGCGTCAGGGCACCGCTGCCCCGGCTGGCGAGGGCGCCGATGCCATAGAACACGGCAGCCACCAGCGAGCCCACCATGCCTTCCCCGATGCGGTAGTACGTCCCCGAGGCGCAGCCGCCTGAAAGGATCAGCGAGAGGCCGAAGATGAGTCCGCCCACGCCCGCGGCCAGCCACTGGAATGGATCCTGCCCGAACTGGATGATGCCCGCGGCGTGCAGGGCAAAGACGCCCGTCGACTGGACGGCCAGCGAGAGCACGTAGGCCTTGAACAGGGTGGCGTCGCGGGTGAGGTAAAGGTCCCGGAACCCGCTGGTCATGCAGAACCGTCCCCGCTGAAGCACGAATCCGAACAAGACCCCCGTCAGTCCCCCGGCCAGCAGAGTCCCTAACATGCAGTACCCTCCCCCAAATTCCGAGTACACCGATCTGTTTTATTAAGATCGTCGTTGAAGTGGATTCTACTGTTTCCCGTGTACTCTGTCAACAGTGATTTGCGGGTCCGCTCACCTGTAACGGAAGCGCGTGCGGTTAGCGGCCGGAGGAGAACGTCAGTCTCGGTAGCCGGGCGTCCAAGTTCCGCACGGCACACGCCTGCGTACATCGGAACGCCGTAGGCCCTTTGGGGGATTCCTTCCATTCCTGCATAGGTATCAACTACCATTCGGATCAAAGTTTCATGAGTACGAAAGTGTAGCAAAAGTTCATTGCACTGTTAACTGCGTAGCCATTACACCGTGTTCAGGTCGAACCGGGTCAGGTATTGGCTCGCCTGATCCCTCACGAAGAAGGGCGACCCGGGTACGATGTGACGGGTCGGCTCCTGCAGCCACCCCCTGCACCGCAGGTCAGCTTGCGTGCAGGATCTGGCACACAACCCGACGCCGACGGCACCCAAGTAGTGGCCACCGCATCTGGGCGCCCTGTGCTGCTCTCCATCGAGCCCGACGTCTGCCGGGTCGCCATCGTCCCGGTGACAAAGCTGAGCGGCCCACTCGTGGAAAGCACTGAGCCCTACCGCTTCGAAGGCGATGTGGTGGTCGAGGGTGACGTGAGCGGCGGAGTGACGCTCCAGGCCGGCGGATGGATCTGGGTGAAAGGTTCGGTCCACGGTGCAACGCTGGAGGCCCGCCAGGGCATCTGGGTGGACCGATCCGTGAAGTGGGCGCGCCTTACCACCCGGGCGACGCGTATCTTGCTCATGCAGTTCCAGCAGCAGGTGCAGGCGATCCTGACAGACCTGACGCAGATGTGCGAGTACGCCAAGCAAATCGTTGGCCATCCTCGCTACGCCGAACTCACACGGTCCCGGTCCTTCGGCGAGGTCATGCTCCTGCTGGCTCAGCAACAGTTCGGTCCCCTGCAGCGACGGATTCGCAGCGCCCGCCGGATCCTCGCGGGCCTCAACATCCAGGAAGCGCAGGTGAACGCGGAGGCCGTCCTCAACGCCCTGGAGCACGCGCTGTACACCGGTGCCCTCCCCTCCATCGCGGAGATCGTTCAGTTCACCGACGCCCTGGCCGAAGCCGCACATCGGACCATCGATCTCCTGGGGGCCGGCGGCAGAGATGCCCCGGTGCATACCTACGTCCTGATTGGCTCGGAGGTCGATGCGGACGGCGACGTCGTGATCCACGGGTCCGGGGCAGAACAGAGCGTGATCCGGGCTAGGGGAAGCGTACAGGTGAACTACCTGCGTGACTCCCGAGTCAAGGCAAGTTCCGCCGTCACTGTGGAGACCGTGGCTGCGTCCCTCAACGACTCCCTCCTTCTGGAGGTCGAGCCCGGTGGCCGGATTCGTGTGGGCACAGCCACTGTGCCCACGCCGGTCCGTATCGGTGACTGGTCCCGCACCCTCGCCCAGCGGGTACGAAACGTTCAAATCGAATCCAATTACCAGGGCGTGATCAACGTGACCCAGTCCACATCACCCAACCAGGGCGGTGACCCGTTCTGCCCACCCGACCTGCCCCAGTACGGGATGGGAAACTCGGTTGACAGCTGAGGCCGAGGGAACAGGAACTGGCCACTACTGCTACCGAAGGAGTGTCGTAGAGTGCGAAGGCGTGTCTGGCCCCGTTCACGTGACATCGACGCGGCAGCCACCCGTCAGGCCCGGGGTGCCGATGCGATGCTGCGCCTGACAGTGGATCGTCTGGAGTCGGCAGCTGAGGAAGACGCCAGCGACGTGGCCGTGCGCGCCGCCATCCGGGAGGTCGTGCAATCCGAGGATCAAGTGACTCGACGGGCGCACGGCAGGTTTGAGGTCGTGTTGCAGAGCGTCGACCTGGACGGTGCGCGCCGTGTCGGGGAAAGGTTGCTTGAAGCCCTGCGAACCTCTCTGGCCGGCATTCCGGGCATCACCCTGTCCATCTCCATCGAGTTGGCCGTGCTCTCTGGAGAGGCACAGTCAGACCAGGTGGTCGTCCTGGCGGATGCAGCGCCGTCCATCGGCCAGGACCACGCTGCAACCGCTGCTGACCCTCCCGCCGGTCCCGAGAGCCAGGACCAGGACGTGTGGAGGCGGCGCATCCAGTCGGCCGCTGCGACCAACCGTCTCGTTCTGCACTATCAGCCCGTGATCCGGCTGGCCGACGGTTCGGTCCAGTACTGGGAAGCCCTCCTGCGGATGAAGGACGATCACGGGGGGCTGCTCCTCCCGGGGGAGTTCCTCCCCTACGCGTTCCGTTTCGGCCTGATGCCCCATCTGGACCTCTGGGTCGTGGAGGCGGTGCTCCAGACCCTGGCCGGCCATCCCGGCCTGTGCGTGGCAACCAACCTGTCGCTGCAGACCATCAGGCATGACGACACGATGGAACGGATCGAGCAGGCCGTGCGCGCCCGACAACTCCGGTCCGGTCAACTGATGTTCGAGGTGGCAGAGGTCGCCACAGAAGCAGACGTAGAACGGGTTCAAGCCTGGGGCAGACGGCTGAGGAGCCTCGGCTGCTGGTTCGCCCTCGATCACTTTGGTCTGGACGGCGCCACCTCGCTGGAGCGGCTGCGCAGGATTCCGGTCGACGTGGCGAAAGTAAACAGCGGTTATCTGCAGCAACTGCTGGACGAAGCCGGGCGCGCCAGCTTCGTCGAGGCCGTTCGCGCGACTTGCCGGTCAGCGAACATCCGGTTGGTGGCCAGCTGCGTCGAGTCGGAAACGGCAGTCGAACGGCTTCGGGCAGCGGGTATCACCTTGGGCCAGGGCTTCTTGTGGGGACAGCCCGCACCTATGGAAACGGTGGCGGAGAAGCTGTCATCGGCCCCCGGCGCCGGCGGTGTTCACCCGTCGGATTAGCCCCAGATTGCGTCGTTCCACAGATGACGGAACCCCTGCCGGATCCACCGGCAGGGGTTCCGTCACACCGTCGATCAGTTCTGCAGCTTCTCCTTGACGACGCGCCCCTCGTCCTCGGTCTGGGCCGGCTCGTCGCCGAACAGAGCCGCCAGCTTCTCCTCGGCACGGCTCCGGGCGGCGGAGGCCTTCAGGTTCCGCATGCGGGCGTCGATCGAGTTGCTGCCCAGCTCGGCGATGGCCTCCTCCTTCGCCAGCTTGCTCTGGATGAGCTCCTCGGCCTGCTTCAGCCCCTCGTTGATCTTGCCGGCGCCGCTCTCGGTGGCGAAGTTGGAACGGAGCTGGTTCATCTCCTTCTTCAGGTCGGCCAGATCGGCCTGGACCTTCAGCTGCTCGATCTGGCTCATCTTCTGGAACATCTCGGCCTGGAAGTTCTCGAACTCGCGGCGGGCGTTGTCGGCCTCGGCCTTGATGGAGTTGTAGGCCTCCAGGGCGGTGTTATAGGCCGCCTCCAGGTGCTCCTCCTGGATCAGCAGCTGAAGGGCCAGCTCGCGGTCGTTCTGCCGCTTGGCCTCCTGGATCAACCGCCGGCAGTCCTCCAACTCCTTCTCGGCCTGCTTCAGCTTGGCCAGGGCGACCTTCTCCCGGGCGATGATGTTGGCGGTGGTCGTGTTGTAGCGGACCTTGGCGGCGTTCAGCTGGTTCTTCAGGTCCTCCAGCATCGCCTTCGGGTTCTTCTCTTCCAGCCCGCCGATGAAAAGGGAGAAGAAGCCGCGAATCAACCGGGCCAACCGTGCGAAGAAGCCCATTACCCTCATCCTCCTTCAATCTTGCTTAGCGAAAATGCATCAGCTTGTAACGCTGCACCCGCTCCTCCAGGGCCTTCCGGTCGTCCAGCAGGTCCCGGAACTCGGGCGGAAGCACATCCTTGTCGTCGCACTCCAGGATCGCCAGGTCGGTCATGAACTGCACCTCGGCCGTGGAGGGACGAATCCGCTCCAGGGCGCCCTCGAGATCCGCGTTGGTGATCTCGTTCCGCCCGGCGTCCTCGGCCAGTTCCCAGGCCTTGAGCACCACCGCCTCCAGTTCGGCGCCGGTGTAGCCCTCGGTCCGGCGGGCCGCCTCCTCCCAGTCGGGCTCCCCGGCCATCCCGTAGCGACGGTGCACGGCCTGCAGGATCGCTACCCGCTCGGCCCAGCCCGGCAGCAGGAACGGGATCTTCCGGTCGAAGCGGCCGGGACGCTTCAGCGCCGGGTCCATCAGGTCGGGCCGGTTGGTGGCCGCCACGAAGACGATGCGCCCGCGGTTCTGCGGGTTCGACATGAAGTCCAGCATGCGGGCGAAGAGCCGCTGCTGCACCCCCGAATCGCCGCCGTTCCCCCGCTGGAGCAGCTGGTCGATCTCGTCGATCAGCACCAGGCAGGGCGCCAGCGACTGGATGCCGAGCAGCGCCTTCTCCAGGTTCTGCTCCGAAAGGCCCACGTAGGGTCCGAGGATCTTGCCGAAGTTCAGCTTCACGCCGTTCACGCCCGCCTCGGCCACCAGGGCGTAGAAGAAGGCGGACTTGCCCGTGCCCGAGGGGCCGGTGAGCAGCACCCCCAGCGGAACCCGCCGGTAGTTGCCGGTGCGCAGGGGCACAACGATGTTCTTGGCGGCGAAGAGCTTCGCCTCGGTGAGACCGCCCAGGGCGGTGAAGTCGAAGCGGGGCTCGACGACCTCCAGCACGTCGCCGAACTCGGCCCGGATCAGCGACTCCTTGCGGTCGCGGGCGAACTCGAGGGTGATGGGCTGCCCGGTGGCCTCGGCCCGGAGGCCGATGTCCTCGATGAGGATGCGGGAGAGGCCGGCCGTGGCGTTGGCCAGCTCGCGGGGTTCGACCGCCAGCTGCAGCCCCCGCTTCTCCACCATCGACTCGATGTACAGCAGGCGGGCCTCCAGGTCCGGCAGGGGCACCATGATCGACTCGATCTTGGTGGAGGCGAGGCGCAGGTGCGGGTGCAGCTCGGCCAGCGACCCGGCCAGCAGCACCACGGGGCTGCCCATCCGGTTGAGCCGCACGTCGGTTGCCCACTTCTTGACGAACGTGAGCGCCCGCAGTTCCTCCTGGCCCATGTTGGCCAGGTCCTCCACAGGCAGAATCGTCTCCGCCTGCTCAATCAGCACCGCTGCGGGCTCGCTGTAGATCAGCTTGTCGAGCAGGGCGAAGGCCTGGCCCGGAGCGACGGGAAGGCGCACCTCCTCGTCGGGCCGCACCCGCTCGCCCGTGAGGATGCGGATGAACTCCTCCCGCATCCCCGGCCAGGAGAAGGTGATGCCCTCGGCCCGGTTGTAGATGGCCACCACCCGGCGGGGCTTGCCCTGGGGGGCATAGGCGGGGTTCTCCAGGAAGTCCTGGATCACCACGTCGCGCACCCGCCGATTATCGGGACCTGCGTAGTCGTTCACGTTGAAGTGGAGCACGAAGAGATTCGCGATCGAGCTCTTGTACTTGAAGATGAGTTCTTCCAGCCACGGCGGGCGCATCCACCAGCCTCCCCTCACCCAACAGGCGCATTCGTTACACTAGATCGGGTAAGCGTGCGAAAAGGTTCACGAAGGAAGGCAAGCCGTGAACCCCATCCAGGTCCGCAGAGCACCGGGCGCAGGACGGCGGGCAGTCAACCCTGTGCATCCGCACGGCTGGCCTGCGCCGTTCCGAGGCCAACGGCTCAGCGGCCAGTTGCACCGTACGAGGTCCGGCAGGCGTCGGCTGCCTGACTGCTACGCGACCGAACCTCCATGCCGCCGGCGCCAGGTGCGCACTGCCACCCGGTTGGCAACCCCGGCGGACACCACCGCGGCCACCAGCCCCTGGCCGATGCCCACGAAGGCCGGCCCGTACGACTGCTCCCGCAGCGCAGGCAGCGCCATCAGCAGGTTCACCGCGAGCCACAGGTCCAGCGCGCCGCCCAGCAGCAGGCCGCCCACGGTGCCCACCCCCAGCGCCCACCCCCGCCCGGGAAGCCGTCCTGCCGCCCGTCCGATCCCGGCGCCGATGGCCACCGCGAGCGCAAGCACCACGGCGAAGCCCAGCCAGTAGTACGGGCCCGGATGCGGACCAAGGAACAGGCCCGAGCGGTCCATCACCGCAAAGGAGAGGTTCGCTTGGGGCAGGCCCGGGTACTCGGCCACGTACTCGCCGTCCTCCCGCCGGAAGTCCAGGTTGGCGGCGAAGTAGTACCGGCTGCCCTCCGGCGCCGCGACCCGGACCTCCAGCGGGCCGAAGGAGGCCCACCCCCGTGCCGGCAGGACCAGGTACTGGTAGTGGTGCACCCGGAGCGCGTAGCGGGTCCGGTCCCAGGCTGAGGGTTGCTCGTAGCGGACGGTCAGCTCCCCGGTGGCGCCCGCCGGCAGGTCCACGGTGAAGCGGTAGTAGCTCACCACCGGGTCGGTACCCACGAAGGCGCCGGGGGTGTAGGGCTCGCCGGTGACCGGATCCATCCACACGTCCACGGTGCCCCAGGCGCCGGCCATCTCGGCCCGCTCCTCCGGCGTGAACTGCGCCAGGTCCACCGCCTCCACCGCCAGGGGCTCGCCCTGCCAGGAGGCCGTGAGTGCGGCGGTTTCCCGGCCTTCCTGCACCACGAAGATGAAGGGCTGGTCGTCCAGCGCCGGCCCCCGGTTGGCCAGCGTGTACCGGGCGGTGACGGTGGCGCGGCTGAAGTCCGGGGCCAGGTCGAACCGCAGAATCTCGCCCAGCACGTGCACCTGGTCGCTCTTTCCCGGCAGCAGGGGACCGCCGGTGTTGCCCGAGAACCGGGGCGGACCGGCGTTGGCCCAGGCGACGGCGGTGGGGAGGCAGATCGCCAGTGCGAGCAGCGGGAAGAACCATCTGAGCCGGCACCTGGTTAGACGCACCATGTGCGGGCCCTCCCTTCACCATTCTTGACCGAGATTGGCGACAGATATAGAGAGCACGCTTCCGGGCAGGACAGGTGATCTGACGGGCCGTCGGTCCAGCACGCCTGTCAGCTCACGAGGATGAAGCCGAACTCCTCGCCCAGCCGCTCCTTCACGGCCTGGCGCAGGGCCTGGTGCTCGGGCTTGTGCAGTTGCGGGTCCTCCGCCACGATGCGGGCGGCCTCGGCCCGGGCCCGCTCCAGGATGGCCAGGTCCTGGATCGGGTTGGCCACCTTCAGGTCGGGCATGCCGTGCTGCCGGGTGCCGAAGAACTCGCCCGGGCCGCGCAGCTCCAGGTCTTTCTCCGCGAGTGCGAACCCGTCGCTGTACTTCTGCATGATCTGCAGCCGTTCCCGGGCTTCGGGCGTCTTGGGATCGGCGATGAGCACGCAATACGACTGGTGGCTGCCCCGGCCCACCCGGCCCCGCAGCTGGTGCAGCTGCGCCAGGCCGAACCGGTCGGCCCCCTCGATGATCATCATCGTCGCATTGGGCACGTCCACGCCCACCTCGATCACGGTGGTGGCCACCAGCACCTGGATCTCACCCCGGCGGAAGGCCTCCATCACCGCCTCCTTCTCCGCCGGCGGCAGCCGGCCGTGGAGCAGACCCATGCGCACCTCCGGGTACTCCGCCCGCAGCCGCTCGTACCACTCGGTGGCCGCCTGCGCCTGCAGCTTGTCCGACTCCGCCACCAGCGGGCAGACCACGTAGCCCTGCCGCCCGGCGGGGACCTCGGTGCGCATCAGGTGGTTGTACACCTGGCGGCGGGCCGCCTCCGGCCGCCAGTAGGTGCCCACCGGTCGCCGCCCCGGGGGCAGCTCGTCGATCACGGAAACATCCAGGTCGCCGTAAAGCGTGAGCGCCAGCGTGCGGGGGATGGGCGTGGCGGTCATCACCAGCACGTCGGGCACCACCTCGCCCTTCTGCTGCAGCCGGGCCCGCTGGCGCACGCCGAACCGGTGCTGCTCGTCGGTGATCACGAGGCTCAGATCCCTGAAGTTCACCCGGTCCTCGATGAGGGCATGCGTCCCCACGGCGATCTGCGCCGCGCCCATCTGGAGCAGCCCCAGGTTGGCGTCCCGCTCCTTCTTGGTGAGGCTGCCCGTCACCAGCACCACCTGCACCCCCAGCGGGGCGAAGATGCGGCGCAGGTTGAGGTAGTGTTGCTCCGCCAGGATCTCGGTGGGGGCCATCAGCGCGCCCTGGTGGCCGGAGTCCACCGCCTTCGCCAGAGCGAAGACCGCCACCATGGTCTTGCCGGAGCCCACGTCGCCCTGGATGAGCCGGTTCATCGGGCGGGGCGACTCCATGTCGGCCGCCACCTGACGGATCACCCGCTCCTGGGCGGCGGTGAGCCGGAAGGGCAGGCTCTCCCGGAGCCGGCGGGTTACCTCGCCCTCCGGCCCGTGGGCGATGCCCACCTGCTCGACCACCGTCTGCCGGCGCACCAGGTGCAGGCCGGTCTGCAGCACCAGGAGCTCCTCGAAGGCCAGGGTGGTGCGGGCCCGCTCCTTCTGGGCCTCGGAGTCCGGGAAGTGGATCGCCCGCCAGGCCTCGGCCATGGGCATGAGCCCCTGCCGCTCCCGCACGGCCGGGGGGATGGTGTCGGGCATCAGGTGGGCGGCGGTCTGCAGGGCGAAGTGGACTGCGCGGCGGATGTCCCGCGGGTTCAGGGAGCCGGTGAGCGGATAGACCGGCACGATCCGGCCGGCGTGCAGCGGGTCGGAGGCCGACTCCTCGTCGATGATCTCCCATTCAGGGTTCACGATCTGGACCTGCGCCCCCCGCCGCTCCACCGGGCCGGCGAAGAGGACCCGGGTACCGATGGGGAAACGCTTGGCCTGCCAGGGCTGGTTGAACCAGACGCCGGCGGCGGTGCCGGAGCCGTCGGAGATGATCACCCTGGTCAGGTTGAGGTTTCCCCGCACCCGCTGGTCCTGCACCATCACCACGGTGCCCATCAGCGACTCCAGCTGGCCGTTCTGCGCCTCGGCGATGCGCTTGAAGTGCGAGTAGTCCCGGTAGGCCCGGGGCACCCGCTCGATCAGGTCGCGGACCGTGCTGATCCCCTGCTTGGCCAGGTCCCTGGCCCGTGCGGGTCCGATGCCCTTCAAGTACTGGACCGGCATGTTCAGGGGATCGCCGTAGTAGCCCTTCGTCCTGGTCTTCGAATCGCTGCCGCTCGTTGGTGTCACCCAACTCACCTCGCCCGGACTTGTTCGCTGTCGCGGTGAGGGATTCCTGTAAGTCGCTGGCACGGGCGGAGAGGCGGTCACCCCTGCCCAGGTGCGCGGGCGCCAGCCCGGAAAAGCGCGGCCACGGCCCCGCACCCGCCGGGCGAGTGCCGGCGCGCCCCCGGACGGAACAGGGGGCGGAGGCACCTGCTAGATCCGACCCTGCAGGTACAGGGTCCAGGCCACCGCCGCGATCACCGCCAGGTGCGCCGGATAGAAGGCCCGGTAGAACCAGCGGCCCCGCATCAGGGGCGGGTAGCGCACGGGCAGGATCAGCAAGAGGGTACCGACCAGGCTGAACAGCTGAATCTGCCAGTGCGGCCCGAGAAGCAGCACGACGA
This sequence comes from Symbiobacterium sp., assembly GCF_040797425.1. Taxonomy (NCBI): domain Bacteria; kingdom Bacillati; phylum Bacillota; class Clostridia; order Eubacteriales; family Symbiobacteriaceae; genus Symbiobacterium; species Symbiobacterium sp. The sequence continues at coordinate 23,092 of NZ_JBFNEH010000017.1, forward strand.
GCACCGCCTGCGCAACGGGGAGCACCCACTTCCACTTGACGTACCGGTACAACAACAGCAGGGCCAGGAGGTAGGGACCGTAATCCACGGGCACCAGCCAGAAAAGGAAGAAGGCCGCGGCCAGCAGCGCCCCCTGCAGGGTGCGGGTCAGCGCAGGGAGCGGGCGGTGAAAGAGGCGCTCCACCAGCCGCGGGGTGTTGTCCAGCCCGGCGAAGACCCCGATGCCGGCCAGAAAGCCGGCCACGATGTTCACGTCGGGGTACCAGAGCGCCCAGAAGGGCACCTGTGCCGCCAGGGCGATCAGGAAGAGGCGCAGGGCATAGCGCCTGCGGCTGCGGGTGAGCTCGTAGCCCCGGACGATGCCGTAGGTGTAGAGCGGCATGGCGATGCGCCCGACGATGCGCATCCACACCGCCCCGGGAAAGAACACGGCCCCGATGTGGTCCACCAGCATCGTCAGCATGGCGATCCATTCCAGCACTTCGTGGGTCCCCCGATTAGTGAGGTTTCTGTTGACAATGACTGCGTGGTGCGGTTACCCGTTCGAACCTGAACCCTGTCACGGTGGTTTCGCCACCGGATGGACGGGGACCTGCAATCCCGGCGCTAGACCAAGTCGGCGGCCGGGCCGGCATGACCGCCCGGGTCTGCTCATCGCGGGCGAACCCCGCGACGCGCCTGCGGTGCACCCGTCCAGTGAGGCAGGGGCACAGACGTCCTGCAACCCACCAGGGAGCCGCGGCCAGCCGGCCAGGGACGCGCGCCCCGTGCGGTCGCCCGGACACAAGAAGGCCGTCCCGGGGACAGCCTGGATGACCCCGGGACGGTTCCCTGCTTCACCGTTCCTCAACCGCTCACCTGCCGGTAAGCTCGGTACGAGTACACCGCCGGCACGGCCACCATGACCAGGACGACGGCCAGCCAGGTCCAGAACCCGAGGTGGGCGGGCATCAGCAGCACCAGAAGCGCCTGCAGCAGGCTGAGCACCACCCACAGCCGGCCGGCAAACTGATGGGCCTTCGTCCAGACCTCCTCACTCTCCAGGGTCCACGGTGTGCGGATGCCAATGAAGTAGTTGGGGCGGATCTGACCCATGGCCAGGCCGAAGCCGAAGAAGAGCGCCGTCGTGGCGAGGAAGATCACCGTGAGCGGAGAGACCGACGCGCCGAGAGCGTTCGCCAGCTGCGCCAGGTGGAGCAACAGCAGGAGCGCCGGCACGGCCTGGCGGATGATGCCATACACGCGCCCAAATGCAACGTAATTGCTCCGTTTGGGGTCCAGGAGGGGCAGGTAGAGCAACAGGAGGTAGATTCCGGTCGCCAAGATCGGCCAGTAGAGGGCGAGGAACCAGGGGCTGGCAGACCCATCCGCCGTCCCGTCCGTGCCCCAGTGAACCGCCGACTGGTCGGGCAGGCGCGGGAACGCCCAGATGGTGACGCCGATGGTCACGAGCATGAGGGCCAGGAGCGGCCAGTCGCCGGCCAGCGTGTGCCGGTCAACACGCTACGTAGACTTCTCCACCGCTCTTCCCTCCTCTTTATCACCATTATTCAGACGATAGACGCAGGCGCTTTGGTTCGCGTTGCCGGGGTTCGTCTCACGAGTTTACCCACTATCCCCGATTCCACGAACGGCGACCCGACCGCCCCTCGCCCCCGCCGCCACCGGCCCGCTCCCGGCGGGTCCGCAGAGCGTGGGAGCCTCCGATCCAGCCGATCGCCCGTGGGCAGACGCACAAGGCCGGGCGTGTGCAACACACCCGGCCAGACACTGGCAAGCGTTACTCCAGCGAGAACACATAATAGTAGAGGGGTTGGCCGCCGTACTGGACCTCGATCTCGTGGTCGGGGAACCGCTTCCGCAGGTCCTCCCCCACTGCCTCGGCCTGGTCTGCCGAGACCGCCTCGCCGAAGTAGACGGTGACCACCTCGCCGCCCACCTCGTCCACCATGGCCTGCAGCAGGTTGGCCAGCACCTCCTCCGGCTGCTTCCCCGTCAGGTGGATCTTGCCGTTCCACAGGCCGAGGATGTCGCCCTCCTTGATCTCCAGGTCGCCGTAGACCGTGTCGCGCACCGCGTAGGTGACCTCGCCGGTCTGCACGTCGCCGATCACCTGCTTCATGCTCGCGAACAGCCGGTCGCCGTCCTCCTCGTCGGGCATCCAGGCCACCATGGCCGAGATGCCCTGGGGCACCGACCGGGTCGGAACCACGTAGACCTTCTTCTTGGTGAGAGCCGCGGCCTGCTCCGCCGCCAGGATGATGTTCTTGTTGTTGGGCAGCACGAACACCTGCCGGCTCGGGCAGCGTTCGATGGCCTCCAGCAGGTCCTGGGTGGACGGATTCATCGTCTGCCCGCCCTCGATCACCTCGCTCACGCCCAGCGAGCGCAGGATCTCCGCCATGCCCTCGCCCGCCGCCACCGCCACGACGGCAGTCGGCTTCTCCTCCGCCGGCGGGTCGGCCGCGGCCTCCCCGTGAGCGTCCACCCCCGGGTTCGCCGGGTTGGCGCCGGCCATCGCGGGCGCTGCCGTCGGATCAGCCGCCGCGCCGGAATCCGCCGCCTGTGCGGCGGCCGGGGTGTTCCCCTGCACGCCCTCCGGGGCGGGCTGGGCGTTGCGGAGCAGGTCGGCGTGCTGCTCCCGCATGTTGTGGATGACGATGTCGATCAGGTCGCCGTACTGGATGGCCAGCGAGAGCACCGGACCCGGGTTGGAGGCGTGCACGTGCACTTTCGCCAGGTCCTCGCTGCCCACGACGTAGATCGAGTCGCCCCACTGCTCCAGATCCCGGGCGATCTGGTCCATCGGGATCGGCGGACCGTCCTTGTAGCGGCGGATGAAGAACTCGCAGTCGTAGGGGAAGCGGATGTCCGAGATCTCCTCGTCCACCTTGAAAGCGACCTGAGACGCCGGGGAGACGTCGTGCCGGCCCGGGGCCACGGCAGTCTGCGCCGGCGCAGGGGCAGCCTCCTCCGCGGCCTCCGCCCCCAACGCCTCGCCGGCCAGGGCCTCGTAGTAGCCGTGGTAGATCACCGTGAGGCCCTTGCCGCCGGAGTCGACCACGCCGGCCTTCTTCAGCACCGGCAGCAGCTCCGGGGTCTGGGCCAGGGCCTTCTCGGCCGCCTCCAGCGCCGCCCGCATCACCACGGCCGGGTCGCCGGTCCGGCGTCCCACGTGCTGGGCAGCCGCCGCGGCCTCCCGCGCCACGGTGAGGATCGTGCCCTCCACCGGCTTCATGACGGCCTTGTAGGCGGTGTCCACACCCTCCTGCAGGGCCCGGGCAAACTCCCGCCCGTCGACGGCCACCTTGCCGTCCAGGTACTTGGCGAAGCCGCGGAACAACTGCGACAGGATGACGCCGGAGTTGCCCCGGGCGCCCATCAGCGAGCCCTGCGCCAGGGCGGCGGCGACCTCGCCCACGGTGCGGTCGCCGGCCCGCTCCACCTCGCGGGTCGCCGAGCTCAGCGTCATGGACATATTGGTGCCGGTGTCCCCGTCCGGCACCGGGAACACGTTCAAGGCGTTTACCGCATCCTTCTCAGCCTCGAGCCGTGCGGCTGCGTGGCGGATCATCCGTTTCAGCGCCTTGCCGTCGATGGTCTTGATGCTCAACGAAGGGTGCCTCCTCATCCCCACCGGCTAGCCACAGCCGGGCTGGTTTTCTGGGCCCGAAGCGGCTTCCGCTCAGGCGTTTCCGACCTTCACGCCGCGCACGTGGATATGCACGCCCCGCACCTTCAGCCCGGTGTAGCTCTCCACCACGTACCGCACCTTGTCGGTGACGTTCCGCCCGATCTCCGAAATGCGGGTGCCATACCCCACCACGATGTACAGGTCGATCTCCACCGAATCGTTATCGACCTCCACCAGGACGCCCCGGGCCAGGTTCTCGCGCCCGAGCAGCTCCGAGATGCCGTCCTGGAGACGGGAGGACGCCATGCCGACGATGCCGTAGCACTCGGTGGTGGCTATGCCGGCCATGGTGGCGATCACGTCATCCGCAACGTAGATGCGCCCCAGCTCGGTCTGGAGCTCCTTACCCACCGGCGCTCCCCCCTTCCAAACGGCGTTACTTTCGTCCCGGGTGGGCCAAACTCCTGCCAGCGGTCCGGAACCGACGTCCGGACGCCCGTCGTCGGTCGAACCCACCTGCAGGCGCTTGTCACCAGTACAGCAAGTGTGCTATGATGTGGATTGTGCTTTAACAAAGGTGGAAGCTTTTCCTGGCCGGGAGGAGGTGTCAGGCCATGGCTCGCCTGTGCGAGGTTTGCTCCAAGCGTGTCCACCGCGGCAACGCGGTCAGCCATGCGGAGAACAAGACCAAGCGGTCCTGGTCGCCCAACGTCCAGACCGTTCGGGCGGTTGTGAACGGCCGCGTCAAGCGGATCACCGTGTGCACCCGCTGCCTCCGCAGCGGTAAGGTTCAGCGGGCGATCTAGCCCACCCGGCTTCGCCAGCAAACCCGGCCACCGGTTCAGGTGGCCGGGTTTTCGCCATTGGGGCCTCAGTGCTTGTCCGCGTTCTGGCGTGCGGCGCGGATCTCCTCCTCGCTGAAGCGGTAGACCGCGTTGCAGAAGTGGCAGGTGAGCTCGGCCCCGTGGTCCTCCTCCTCCAGCGCGGCGAGGTCCTTCTCGTCCAGCATCGCGATGGCCGCCAGCGCCCGCTCCCGGCTGCAGCGGCAGGTGAAGCTCAGGTCGCGTCGCTCGAGGATCTCGTAGTCGAGGCCCGCCAGCACGGCCGCCAGGATCTCCTCGGGCGTCATTCCCCGCTCCACCGCCAGGCTCACCGAACCCAGCTGCGCCAGGTTCGCCTCGAGCCGGTCGCGGTCGGCATCCGGCGTGGCCGGCATGAGCTGCAGCAGGTATCCGCCGGCGGCCACCACCACGCCGTCCGGGTCCACCCGCACGCCGAGCCCCACCGCCGACGGCGTCTGCTCCGAGCGGGTAAGGTAGTAAGCCAGGTCCTCGGCAATCTCGCCCGAGACCAGTTCGGCCGAGCCGGTGTAGATGCCCTGCAGCGCAAGCTGCCGGGTGACGTAGATCGTTCCGGCGCCCACGGCTGCACCCACGTTCAGCTTGCCCTGTGGCGTGCGGTCCAGGTCCACGTGGGGCTCGTTCACGTAGCCGCGCACGTGCCCGCGCTCGTCCGCGTCGCAGATGATCCCCCGGAGCGGCCCGTCGCCCGCCACGCGCAGCGTCACGGACTCGTCGGGGTCTTTCAGCATGGCCCCCAGCAGTGCGGTGGCCGTGAGGGCGCGGCCCAGTGCGGCGGTGGCCGTGGGCCAGGTGTCGTGGCGGCGGCGGGCCTCGTCCACCAGGGCGGTGGTCACGGCCGCAAACGCCCGCACGTTCCCGCCGGCCCCAATCGCCCGTACCAGATAGTCAGCCATGTTCCGGTGCTACCTCCCAGAGGCAATTCCCAACTATTATAGCCAAGTGTTGACCCCGGCGGCAATGCGCCCGCCGGGGTGCCAGGGTGGGTCGATGCGGCCGGCTCGCGGTCTCTGGGTTGCCCGGTGCACGCTACGCGGCGTCCCTGCCTTCCCCCCGCTTGCCGGAGAACACTCGCATGATCGCCATTAGCATTCGCCCCAAGGGTCGCGGCAGTCGGATGACGGTGATGCGCACACAGGTGCCCCCCTTCCTGACTGACCCGAAGGCTCACCGGCCGATGAGCGTGTAGCCAAGGTAGGCGATCAGTACCCCGATCACCGCGGCATAGACGAAGCCGGGCAGCGCCGTGAGTATGATCGACACGCCCACGAGGATCAGTGCAAACCCCGCCAGCGCCCTGGGCGGCGGCCTGCGTCTCCCCAGCCCCATCCGCACGGCGACCCCTCCTCGTCCCGGCGAACCCATTCTTCACCCAACATACGTGACCCCGGGTGAAAACTTGCCTCCGGAAACGAGGGTCGGGCCAGGAAAGTCAGGCGACCGCGACGGTAAGCATGCGCCTGAGGTCGATGAGCACCACCAGCCGGTCGTCCATGCGGGCGACCCCGTAAACGTAATCCTGCCCCGCCACTGTAAGGGACGCATCGGGCTTGGCAACCGCCCCGGCCTCCAGGGTGACCACCTGCTCCACCCCGTCCACCACCAGGGCGGCGGTGAGGCTGCCCACGCTCAGGATCATGATGCGGGTGTCGGCGTCGGCCGGCCGGTCCGGCAGGCCCAGCCGCTTGCGCAGGCTGATGACCGGCATCACCTCGCCCCGGAGGTCGATCACCCCCTCCACGTAGTGCGGGGTGTTCGGGAGGCGGGTGACAGGCGTGAGGTAGCTCACCTCACGGACTACGGTGATGTCGGCGCCGTACAGTTGATCATCCAGGCGAAAAATCACGTACTGGTTCGATTCGGCCATCTGCTGCCACCTCCGCTGCTCTGCCCTGCGCCCGGCGGCGCCTGCGTCTTCGTCCCGGCGCTATCCCCGCAGCGCCGCAATAGCCGCCGCGTAGTCGGGCCGGCCGAAGACGGCCGTTCCCGCCACCAGCACCGTGGCGCCCGCGGCGATGCAGCGCGGCGCCGTGTCGGGATCGACGCCGCCGTCCACCTGCAACTCCACCCGGTCGTCCAGGCCGGCCTCCCGCAGCATCGCCTTCGCCTGGGCGACCTTGGGCAGGCACGACTCGATGAAGCGCTGGCCGCCGAAGCCGGGGTTGACGGTCATGATCAGGATCAGGTCCACCATGTCGAGCACGTGGGCCAGCATGCTGACCGGCGTGTGCGGGTTCAGGGCGACGCCGGCCTTCGCCCCGGCCTCCCGGATCTGCCCCAGCACCCGGTGCAGGTGGTCGCAGGCCTCCACGTGGACGGTGATCAGGTTTGCGCCCGCCTTCACGAAGTCGGCCACGTACCGCTCAGGCTGCCGGATCATCAGGTGGGCGTCGAAGAAGAGCTGCGACCGGGGCCTGAGCTTTGCGATCACAGGCGGCCCGAAGGTGATGTTGGGCACGAAGTGGCCGTCCATCACGTCCAGGTGCGCCCAGTCAGCCCCGGCCGCGGCGATGCGCTGCAGTTCGCCGCCCAGGTCGGCAAAGTCGGCGGAGAGCAGCGACGGGGCCACCTTGACGCGTGCAGGATCGAACACGGATATTACCACCTCTTCTTGGACTCGATTTCTGCGAGGAACAGGAGGTAACTCTCGTAGCGGCTTTCGGGAATCTCCCCCGCCTGCAGTGCGGCTCTCACGCCGCAGTCCGGCTCCGCCCGATGCAGGCAGTCGCTGTAGCGGCACGCTGCCTGGTGGCGGACGATCTCCGGGAAGTAATCCCGCAGGTTCCACTTCTCAATGTCCTGAAACTCCAGGTAGGTAAACCCCGGGGCGTCGGCCAGCAGCCCGCCGCTGCTGAGCGGAATCAGTTCCACGTGGCGCGTGGTGTGCCGTCCCTTCCGGGACTTGGCCGAGACCTCCCCCACCCGCACGTCCTGTCGCCGCGGCTCCAGGGCCCGGATGAGCTGCGACTTGCCCACCCCGGAATGGCCGGCCAGCACCGAGATCTTGCCCACCAGGTGCGGAAGCAGCGCGTCCAGCCCCCACCCCTCCCGGGCCGAAATCGGCAGCACGGGGTAGCCTACCTGATCTCGGTAAGTGCGCACGAACGCATCCACCGCCTCCTGCTCCACCAGGTCGATCTTGTTGAGCAGGATGAGCGGCGCCACCCCCGCCTGCTCCACGTGGATGAGCACCCGGTCCAGGAAGGGGTAATCGGCCTCAGGTTCGGCCAGGGTGAAGACCACCAGACACTGGTCCACATTGGCCACGGGCGGCCGCTCGAGGCAGTTGCGGCGCGGCAGCACCTTGTCGATGCGGCCCTCGCCGTCAGCCTCCAGCCGTACTTCCACGTGGTCGCCGGCCCGCACCTGGGTCTGGTCCAGGCGGAACTTGCCCCGCGGGCGGCACTCCACCTCCTGGCCGTCCACCAGCACGTAATAGATGTTGGAATGCGAACGAATCACGTAACCTAGCGGCACACTCCGACCCCACCTCTTTCACTGCAACGGATACCGCAGGCGCTCCACGTCGTTCACGTAGATGATCAGATAGGCTTCACCATAATACGTGCCGGAGACGATCACCTGCTCGCCGCCCTGCAGCTCCTCGTCGATGAGCGTCGACTCCGAGGGCTCCGTTGCGCCCTCGATCTGGTCCACCAGGACCACCTTGAAGCGAGCGCGCTCGGAGGGCAGCACCGGCACGACCAGGGGTTGCGAGAACTGCTTCCCCACCAGTTCCGGCCCGGCGGAGACCACGAGGTCCACCCGCTGACCAGGGGTCACCTGCGTACCCCCGGCCGGCGTGCTGGCGAGAACCGTGCCGGCCTCGGCGGCGTCGTGCCGCTGGTCGACGGTGCCCGCCTGCAGCCCCGCCTCGGCCAGGGCCTTCTGCGCGTCCTCCAGCTTCAGGCCCACCACCTTGGGTACGATGAGCGGACCCAGCGAGACCGTGAGGTCCACCTCGGAGCCCACCTTCACCGGGGTGCGGGCGAGCGGGGCCTGGGCGATCACCTCGCCCTGCGGACGGCTGGAGACCTCTTCCTTGATGTTGCCGATCTGGAACCGCTCGGTCCGCAGAGCGGCCTTGGCCTGGTCGATGTTCATGCCCACCACGTTGGGCACCTCCACCGTCTCGGGCCCCTTGGAGACCACCAGTTCGATCACGGCGCCTTCCTTCACCACACTGCCCGGTTCGGGCCGTGCCTCGAGGATGTAGAGCTGATCCAGGTCGCTGTAGCGCTCGGAGACGATCGTCCGCTGCAGCTTGGCCTGCCGGAGCAGTTCCTCCGCCTGGGTGATGTGCATGCCCACGATGTCGGGCACCACCACCTCGGGCACGTCGAGGAACTTCCAGAGCGCCCAGCCGGCGGCGCCCAGGCCGCCCAGCATGACGACCAGCACCGAGGCCACGATGATGAGGGTCCGCCGCCGGGCTCGGCGGGACGCGTCCGCCTCCGGATGGCGCTTCTGCCGGGTCTTGGCCCGCCGGCCCTTGACGGCCCGCAGGTCCATCGTGGGGAAGTCGCCCCCGCGCATGTGCGTCCTGCCCTCCTCGTGGAGCTGAAGGAAGTCGGCGAGGGCGTCACGCATCTGGATGGCGCTCTCGAACCGGTCGTCCGGCTCCTTTTCCATCGCCCGCAGGATAATCTCGTCCATCTCCACCGGCACCTCGGCGTTGAGCTCCGAGGGCGGCACGACCCTCTCCTGCAGGTGCTTCAGGGCCACGGTGATCGGGCTCTCCCCCTGGAAGGGAAGGGTGCCGGTCACCATCTCGTAAAGAACGACCCCGAGGGAGTACAGGTCGGACTTCTCGCCGGCCGGCTGGCCGTTGGCCTGCTCGGGGCTGAAGTAGTGGGCGGAGCCCACCATGGCGCCCGTGCGGGTGACCGTGTCGGTGGTGACCGCCCGGGCGATGCCGAAGTCGGCCACCTTGATGCGGCCGTCCTCGCCCAGCAGGATATTGTGGGGCTTGATGTCCCGGTGGACGATGCGCTGGGCGTGGGCGTGGGCCAGGGCGTCGGCGATGGCGATGCCGATGCGGGCCGCCTCCGCCACGGGCAGGGCGCCCTGCTCCTGGATCAGGGCCTTGAGGGTCTTGCCCCTCACCAGTTCCATAACGATGTAGTGGGTCCCGCCGTCCTCGCCCACGTCGTAAGTCTGTACGATGTTGGGATGCGAGAGGCAGGCGGCGTTGTGTGCCTCACGGCGGAACCGGCGCACGAACTCGTCGTCTGCGCTGTACTGGCCGCGGAGAACCTTGACGGCCACCTCCCGGCCCAGCTGCAGGTCGGTGGCCCGGAAGACCAGGGCCATGCCGCCGCCGCCGATGCGCTCTTCCAGTCGATATCGATTGCCGAGAATCGTGCCGATCAAGGGACGTTATCCCTCCCACCTGGCGGCGAGCACGGTGATGTTGTCGTGGCCGCCGCGGCTGTTGGCCAGGCTGACCAGCCAGTCGGCCAGGGATGCGGGATCGTGCCGGGCGGCCGCCTCCTCGATCTCCGCGAGGGTCACGAGGTTCGTGAGGCCGTCCGTGCAGAGCAGAATCGTATCGCCGACGGCCCACTGCAGCTCCAGCTGCTCCACCAGCAGTTCCTCCCGGACGCCGAGGGCGCGGGTGAGCACGTGCCGCTGGGGATGGCAGGCCGCCTGTTCCCGGGTGAGGTGGCCGCGCTGGAGCAGCTCTCCCGGGATGTTGTGGTCGGATGTGATCTGGTGTGCGTGCGTCCCGGTGATCAGAAACGCCTTGCTGTCGCCCACGTGACCCACATAGAGGTGCGCCCCGGCGGCGATGACGGCGGTCATCGTGGTGCCCATGCGGGCCAGGTCGGCGCGGGTCAGCTGGGCGGCGAGGATGGCCCGGTTGGCCGCGTGGATTCCCTCCACCAGCCCCCGGCCGATGGTTCCCTCGCGGGCCCACGCCTCCACCCGGGGCAGCACGTAGGCACGGAGGGTCTGCACGGCCAGCTGCGAGGCCACCTCGCCGCCGTCGTAGCCCCCCATCCCGTCCGCCACGGCCATCAGGGCGCCCCCCTCGGGCACAGCGATCTGGTCCAGCAGGTAGGCATCCTGGTTGCTGGGCCGGACTCTTCCAGGATCGGTCCGCTCGCTGAACACCAGTCTCACGCTCTCATCTCCTCATCTGCCTGCGAAGCACACGGTTGCGCAGCTGGCCGCAGGCGGCGTCGATCTCACCGCCCATCTCGCGCCGCACCGTGGTCGCAATGCCGCTGGACTCGAGGATCTGCTTGAACCGGCTCACGCGCTCGGAACTCGGCCGGCGGTACTGCGGCCGCTCGGCCACCGGGTTCATGGGAATCAGGTTCACATGGGCGAGCGACCCCTTCAGCAGGCGGGCCAGTGCCGTCGCGTGCTCGGGGCCGTCGTTCACGCCGTCGATGAGGATATACTCGTACGTCACCCGGCGTCCGGTCTTCTCGCCGTACGCCCGGGCGGCGGCGAGCACCTCCTCGATGGACCAGATCCGGGCCACCGGCATCAGCTGCCGGCGCAGCTCGTTGTCGGGGGCGTGGAGGGAGAGCGCCAGCGTGATGGGCAGCCCCTCCTCCGCCAGCCTCCGCATGCCGGGCACGATGCCCGACGTGGAGACCGTGATGTGCCGGTAGCCGATGTTGAGTCCGTCGGGCTCGTGCATCAGGCGGATCGCCTTCAGCACGTGGTCGTAGTTCTCCAGCGGCTCCCCGGAGCCCATGAGCACCACCGAACTGATGCGCTGGCCCTCGGGCAGCTCGCGCTGCATCATGATAATTTGATCGACGATCTCGCCGGCCGTCAGGTTCCGCACCAGCCCGCCCACGGTGGAGGCACAGAACGTGCAACCCATCCGGCAGCCCACCTGGGTGGTGATGCAGACCGAGTTGCCCCACGACTGGCGCATCAGCACCGACTCCACCTTTGACCCGTCGTGCAGGCGGAAGAGGTACTTGGTGGTGTTGGTCTTGCGGTCGTGCTGCTCGGCCTCCTTCTCGAGCAGGCGCAGGATCGTACGCTCGGCCAGCTGCTCCCGGAGCTTCGCCGGGAGGTTGGTCATGGCGGCGAAGTCCTTCACGCCCTTCTCGTAGACCCACTGGAAGAGCTGCCTGGCGCGGAACCGGGGCTCGCCCAGACCGGCCAGCAGGTCGGCCATCTCGTCGGGTGTCATGCCCACCAGGGGCTGTTTGCCCAGCGCGGCGAACAGCAGCGCCGGGTCTGCGATTTTCAGCGGCACGTAGCCGGTTTCCTGCAATCGGGGCCCTCCTGACCGTCAACGATTCCTCTTGGCGATACAATCCACCTTTGAGTTTAACCCGTGGACCGCCGTTGGGCAAACGTTTCGTGGGCAGGACGACACGAGTGCGCCCTGCCCACCGCTTCAGTCACTGAGCGCGATGACCGCATGCAAGACGGCCCCGTCTTCGCTTTTCAGTTGCACGTAGTGCGTGCCGCCCGCCTCGCCGTAGAGCAGCAGGACCGTCTGGCCCGGCAGGATCTCCTTGCGGTAGTGGATCTCCAGCGAGTCGAACTGCCGCCGCCAGAGATCGTCGGGCAGCACCTCGGCGGCGAGGTCCAGGTACATCGTGTTGTGCACGTGGCCGTTCAGGTCGATCATGTACCTGGGGGCCTGCACCAGCGCCCGCCGCTCCTCCGGGACGTCCTTCGGGGCCGCACGCATGAAGTCGACACCCGGGAAGTTCACGCGGTCCGGCTCGGGTTCATACCGGTCCATCAACTCCGGCGTCAGCCGAAGCAGGCTGCCGGTTTCCGTGTCCACGGCGACCCACTTGGACGTGGCCAGCGCACAGACCTCGCCATTCTGGTCAACCAGTTCGTAATCGCGCAAGGCATGGGCCCTGCTGTACCCCCGCGCCCACGTCCGGGCCACGAACGTGTCGCACACCTTGGGGCGGCGGATGACCTTCAGTTTCCAGTTCGCGACCATCCAGGCCAGGTGCGAGCGGCTTCGGTCGCGCGTGCTCTGGCCCACGGTCAGGCCGTGCAGGTTGCTGACGTCGGTCAGCGCCTCCAGGATGGCCTTGTTGGTGAGCTCGTTCCGGTCGCCGACGTCCCGAATCCCGGCAATGAAGCGCTGTTCGAAGATCATGTGTTCCTCACCTGCCGCATCTGATCTCCTGACCGAACGCTGCTGGTGTTGCGGGATCTCGTGCCTATATTTCGCCTCTACGAGTGTTCGCGGTGGACGTCATACTACTGCTCAAATCTACCACTTGAACCGCCTACACGTCAAAAATCCCCCGCCACGGCAACCCGGATGGGGGCGCAAGGCTAACGACAATCCCCCGCCGCGGCAAGCCGGGCGGGGGTGAAGTGGTATGGATCGGTGGAGATCACGGTCCTTGCGGGGCCAGCGTGGTGCCCGGCCGTCACGGGATGTGCAGTTCGCCGTCCTCCGTCAGGAACTGCCCGTCCGCGTTCGGTTCGCTCGCCGTGCAGCCTCTCAGCACGAACCCCAGCGAATCGGTGAAATCCATGGCAGTGCAGGTGTACGCGAACTGCCCCTGCGTGCCGAAACGGTCCTGGCTGTCGATGCGGACTGCAATCGAGTCCCGCTGCTGCACGGACACGTCGTAGGTGATCGGGTCACCCTCGGTGGTGTAGGCGACCGTCCGGAACAGGGCCGAACGGTTCGAGAGGTAGGCATCCCAGAGGCACTTACGCCGCTCGGGGCTCTGCCCCTCGCCGTGAACGTACTTGTCCTCCCCGCACTGCTGCAGCGGCTGTGCGGGTTCGATACCCACGAAGGCGCCGGAGCCCGCCCCGCCCGCAACCGGAACCGTGGGGGGCGCACCGGGGTCCACCCCGGCGAAACCACTGCCCGCGGATCCGACCGGCGCGGTGGGCCCCCGCCCGGACCCGACGGTCGGATCGGGATCGGGCCTGGCGCTCACGGGGGCGTTCGGATCAATCCCCGGGGCAAGGTTCCCGGCGTTCGAGACCGGCGCGTCGGGATCAAGCCAGGGCTCGGCGGCGCCATCCCTGTCGACCTGGGAAGCGATGGCAGGCTCGATGCCCGACGCCTGCGTGATCTCCCGTTCCTGCGCGTCCTCCGGCCGGCTCTGCCCCGGCGAGGCCGCGCAGCCTGCGACCAGCGCCATCACCAGCAGCGCTCCTGCGAGCGGCGCACGCCTGGTCCACTTCTTCATGGCGGTGCCCCCCTTCGCCCCCTTGGACGGTACGGACACCGCCGAGCGTTTCAAGATGGGCGTGATCCTTTTTCCGCCATGCAGGCGACCAGGGTTCGGCCCCGGCGCTATCCTTTCTTCACCATCCGCGCGATAAAGAAGCCGTCGGTGCCGTGCACGTGGGGCAACAGCTGCACGTACCCCTCGGCCTGCTCTTCCCGGGAGATCGTCTCCGGCAGGTAAGCCCAGATGTTGTCAAAGCGGAACTCGGGGTGGTCGGCCACGAAAGACTCCACCAGCTCCTGATTCTCCGCTTTCTGAATCGTGCAGGTGGAGTAGACCAGCACCCCGCCCGGCTTCAAGGCCTTCGCCGCCGACTCCAGGATGGCCCGCTGCAGCGGCACCAGCGTGGCCACGTCCTCCGGGTTCTTCCGCCAGCGGGCATCGGGCCTGCGGGCCAGGGTGCCCAGCCCCGAGCAGGGCAGGTCGCAGAGGACGGCGTCCGCCCGCTCGGGCATGGCATCGCCCACCTGCCTGGCGTCCAGGCAGACGCCCTCCACGATCGTGGTGCCCAGCCGCCGGGCGCTGTCCTCGATCAGGTCCACCTTGTGCGGGTGGACGTCCACCGCGATCACCCGGCCCTGGTTGCCCATCAGCTCCGCCAGGTGCGTGGACTTGCCGCCCGGGGCGGCCGCCAGGTCGATCACCGTCCAGCCCGGCTGCGGATTCACCACCGCCGCCACGAGCATCGACGACTCGTCCTGCACGGTGATCAGCCCCTGCTTCATCGCCTGGAGCCGGTCGAGCGAGGAGGCCGAGGTGAGGTCCTGGATGACAAGCCCCTGCGGCGAGTGGCGGGTGGGCTCGGTGCGCACCCCCTCCGCAGCCAGGGCAGCGGCGGCTTCTTCCCGGGTAGCCTTCAGCCGGTTGACCCGTACCGTGAGAGGCGGCACCTGGTTCCCTGCCTCCAGCAGGCGGACCGTCTCGTCAGGGCCGAAGCGCTCCAACCACTGGGCGACGAGCCACTCGGGGTAGGAGAATTTCACCGCCAGGGCCCGGACGGGGTCGGCGGCCTCGTCCGGCCACTGCAACTCGGGAAGCTGGCGCAGGAGATTGCGCAGCACGCCGTTGACGAACTTGGCCACCCCGGCGTGACCATACTGCTTGGCCAGTTCCACCGCCTGGTTGACGGCGGCCGCCGGAGGGATGCGGTCCATGTAGAGGATCTGGTAGACCGCCTCCCGCAGGATGTTGCGAACCCACGGGTCGGTCTTCTCCAGGGGGCGCGAGGCCACCTGGCCGATGGCCCAGTCGAGCGTGGCCCGCCGACGGGTGACACCGTAGGCCAGTTCCGTGGCCAGGGCGCGCTCCCGCCCCTCCAGGCCGCTGCCGGAGAGGTGGTGGTCAAGGGCGAGGTTGGCGTAGGCCGCCTTGACATCGACGTCATACAGGGCTCGCAGCGCCGCCTCGCGGCCGGTGCGCGGCGGCTTGGGCTTGGGACGCGGCATGGACTCGCCTCCAGCGATTGCTTGTCATTCTTTGGAGAGTGTACCGCAAGTGGCGCGGATGGGCAAATGGCGTCTTGCGCGCTGCGGAAGTCGTTTTGCGAGGGATAAAACTAGGCAGATATGTTTCACTTATATGCCGATATTGGCATGATAGACACGCATTCCAACCCCGGTCCGGGAGGTGGTGGAAAGGGGTTATTGACCGTGTTGCGTCTAGCGCCATGTCTCGGATACACCAAGTCTAAGGGGTGAGTTCCAGTTGAAGCGAATCTTCAAGGTGGGGGTTACGGTAACGCTGACTGCGCTGTTGACGGCGCCCGTGGCTTATGCCTGGACGGCTGACTACTACTGGCCTCACACGCGCGGCCAGACCTTGCAGATTACATACAAGTGGGGCGATCGCCTTGACGACGTGCCTAACTCGGTCTGGCGAAAGGTGTTCACCAACGGCATGAACCAGTGGACAACGAAAACGGGCAACAAGGTAAGGTTCAGCGAGAGCAGTTCATCCTCCAATATCCTCAATACCTATGACGACGACGATGGTAACTACGGCATATGCTACCGGTGGACGCACTGGTTGACCGGTAAGCTGACCAAGTTCGAAGCATATGGCAACGTGAATACAACGGCCGGTGTCTCGGATACGTTCAGGCAGAGCGTGGCAACGCACGAACTCGGGCATGGACTGGGCCTGGGTCATTCTGATCAGGTGGCGGTCATGAACACCGATCGAGACCGCAACAGGATCTACGTGCCGCAGACCGATGACGTCAACGGGATCCTCTCGATGTACCCGTAATGGTGCGGAGGTGTGAGTTGTGAAGAAGAAGTGGGCAACGTCCATAGCCGTGGTAGCCTTGCTGGCCGCTGCGCTGGTCGGCTATCGACTGGCCACCTGGGAAGTCGCCACGGTCCACGCCGACTATCCTACCATCACAACGTTGGAGGAGCTGACCCGGCAGGCAACGGTGATCGTTGTGGGAACCGTTGAGGAGGTAGCCGGGACAAGGAACACGGCTCGCGACCCCCTGGATCCTCAGAAGCCCCACCCGTCCCTGGAAATCGTGAGCGTGGACTACCAGGTTCGGGTCGAAGAAGTCTTGAAAGGTGCGGCACCGGCCCAGCTCCTGGTGACACAGGCAAAGTCGGCAGCACCCAAAGGCGAGTCGCATGTCCTCTTTGAAGGCTTCAAGGACCTGGCCGTTGGCCAGCGATACCTCTTGTTCCTCCGCCAAACCACCGATGGTTCCGAACGCTGGATCGGGATCGCCGAGCCCTGGCGTTTTGCACTCCTCAACGACAGGATCATCGTGGAAAGCCGGTGGGAACACGCGACCTCTTACTTCCCCGCGGCAAACGCCAACGAGTTCTTGACCCAAGTCCGCTCCTATATCAGTGCGAACTAACCCTTCCCCCGGAGTCAGCGCCCGTGTTTGGGCGCAAGACAGAAAGCTTGGCGCACGATCGTGCGCCAAGCTTGCGTTTTGCCCCTGTTCCGGTCCGGCCGGCTTACTCGTCCCGGGCCATGCCCCGCAGGACCAGCAACCGCACCAGGCTCATCACCGCCGTGGCGGCACCGGCCACGTAGGTGAGCGCGGCTGCGTTCAGCATCTTCCGGGCCCCGACGACCTCCTGGCGGGTCATGTACCCGCCGGTCTCCAGGATCTCCACCGCACGGCTGGAGGCGTTGAACTCCACCGGCAGGGTGACCAGGTAGAACAGGACGGCCGCCAGGAACAGAATGATCCCCAGGTCCGCCAGCCAGATGCCGCCCGCGCCCCCGAAGACCAGACCCAGGATGACCAGGAACGGGCCGAGGCTGTCGCCGATGCGGGCGACGGGCCAGATGAGGTTGCGCATCTGCAGCGGCGTGTAGGCCAGCTCGTGCTGAATCGCATGCCCGACCTCGTGCGCCGCCACGCCGATGGCAGCAATGGAGTTGCTGTAGTACGTCGCATCCGAGAGGCGCACCACCCGCTTCTGCGGATCGTAATGGTCGGTCAGGTGGCCCGACACGCGTTCGACGGGGATGTCGGTGAGCCCGTTCTTGTCGAGGATGTCACGGGCTACCTGCGCCGCCGTCACCCCCGACCGGGTGCCCACGCGCGACCACTCGTTGAACGCGCTCCGCACGCGGGCCTGCGCCCAGATGACCAGGATGATCGCCGGCAGCAGCAAGATATAGGTAGGATCGAACATCGGGTAAAAGCCATACGGCATCAAGCCAGGACCCTCCCGTTCGAATTCGCTGTCCCTCGGCCTGTGGCCGGAACGCCTGTCTAATTGTAATGACTATGTGAGCCGGCCCGCAGGTTCGCGCTCCCCGGCGAAATCACCCGGAAAACCGCGTGCCCACCCGGGCCCCGCCGCCGTTCACGAACGACTGGGCGTCCATCCGCCCCTTCCCGGCCGGCTGCACCTCCCGCACCAGCAGTCCGCCGTCGCCGGTCGCCACGACGAAGCCCTCCCGCTTCACCAACTCCACGACGGTCCCGGGCTCGGCGTCCGGCCTGGGGTTGGGCACCACGGAAGTGCGCCATATCTTGAGGGTTCCCTTCGGGCCGGTGGTGTACGCACCGGGCCACGGGTTCAGCGCCCGGACCTGGTTGTGCAGGTCCCGGGCCGGGCGGGACCAGTCGATCAGCTCGTCCGAGCGCTCGAGCTTCGCGGCGTAGGTCACGCCGTGCGCGGGCTGCGGGATGCGCGGGGCGTCGCCCGCCTCGATCCGCCGCACGGTCTCCAGCAGCAGTTCAGCCCCGAGCTGCGCCAGCCGGTCGTGAAGCTCGCCGCCGGTGTCGTCCGGACCGATGGGAATCCGGGCGGTCAGGCAGACGTCGCCCGTGTCCATGCCCTCGTCCATCCACATCGTGCAGACGCCGGTCTCGGTGTCGCCCGCCATGATCGCCCGCTGGATCGGCGCCGCACCCCGCCACCGGGGCAGCAGCGAAGCGTGGACGTTAACCGAGCCCAGCGGACTGATCGCCAGCGCCTCCTTCGAGAGGATCTGCCCGTAGGCCACCACCACGGTGAGGTCCGAACCCAGTTCCTTCAGCTGGGCGACCACCTCGGGGCGGCGGAGCCGGCGGGGCTGGAAGAGCGGCAGGCCGTGGGCCAGGGCCACCTCCTTCACCGGCGAGGGACGCAGCTTGCCGCCGCGGCCCGCGGGCTGGTCGGGCTGGGTCACGACGCCCACCACCGGGTAGCCCGCCTGCAGCAGGGCCTTGAGGGAGGTGGCGGCAAAGTCAGGGGTGCCCATGAACAGGATCTTCAGCAAGTCGATTCCCCCCTCGCCATCGCGGCCGCACGGCCGCC
The DNA here is from genome assembly GCF_040797425.1 of Symbiobacterium sp. Taxonomy (NCBI): domain Bacteria; kingdom Bacillati; phylum Bacillota; class Clostridia; order Eubacteriales; family Symbiobacteriaceae; genus Symbiobacterium; species Symbiobacterium sp. The sequence continues at coordinate 41,549 of NZ_JBFNEH010000017.1, forward strand.
TGGCCTGTTCTAGTTCCCGCCGCCCGCGGGGGCCTTCTCCGCGGACGTCCGGCCGGCGGCCTCCGCGTCCTCCGCTGCGGCGCCGGGGGCCTCGCCGCCAGTCGCCGCCTCTGCGGCAGCCGTCGCACCAGCCCCGGCCGCGGACTCAGACGAGGCGCCTTCAGCGGCGGGCTCGGCCTCCGCGACCGGCCCTTCGGCGACCTCAGCCGACTCCTCCTCGCCCTCTTCGACCGGCCGGAGGTTCTCGCACTTGTCGGTGTAGAGGATGCCGTCCAGGTGGTCGATCTCGTGCTGGAAGATGCGGGCGAGCCAGCCCTCGGCGTCGATCCAGACCTTCTTGCCGTGCCGGTCGAGGCCCACCACCTGTACCTTCTCGTAGCGCCACACGTCGCCCACCATGCCGGGGATCGAGAGGCACCCCTCCGTGCCCTTCACCCAGCCCTCGGCCCTGGTGATTTCCGGGTTGATCAGCTGGTAGAGCTGGCCGGAGCCGTCCTGCGGGTCGACGACGATGATGCGCTTGGAAACGCCCACCTGCGGGGCCGCAAGGCCCACGCCCGGTGCGGCGTACATTGTCTCCGTCATATCGTCCAGCAGCTTTCGGATGGAGGCGTTGATCTTCGTCACCGGCTTCGCCTTCTTGCGCAACACCTCCGCCGGGTCTTTCACGATTTCGAGAATGGCCATTGTCTGATCTGCCCTCCATGTTCTCTTGCTGGTCACGTCGCCCGCACAGTCCGGGCGACCGCAGGGTCACCGGTGAGTCCAGTTCTTTCGACGTTCGGACCCCCCGACAGGGAACTCCCCGCCCGCCGCGCGTATGCGCGGCTCACGGCCCTCCCCTACAACACGCTCATCGGGTCCACATCCACGGCGAGCGTGACTGTCCGCGACTTGCGCCACTTCCCTCTGGCAGCCGCGAAGGCCGCCCGGACCTCGGCCGCCATCGCCCCGACGTCCACGCCCTTCAGCACCAGGTGGTACCGGTACTTGCCCCGCAGCTTGGCCAGCGGCGCCGGCGCGGGCCCCAGGATCTGCCCCCGGAAGCCGCCGCTGACCAGGACCTGGTGCACGTTCCGCGCCGTGTCGGCCACCTCGGCCTCGTGCTCGCCGGACAGCACCAGGTGGATCATGTGGGTGAAGGGCGGATACTCCAGCTCCTGCCGGAACTTGATCTCCTCGGCGAAGAACCGGGCGTAGTCGTGCTCGGCGGCCGCGAGCAGCGACGGGTGGTCGGGGTGGTAGGTCTGCACGATCACCCGCCCCGGCTTCTCCCCCCGGCCGGCCCGCCCCGCCACCTGCGTGACCAGCTGGAAGGTCCGCTCGGCGGCGCGGAAGTCGGGCAGGTTCAGGCTGGTGTCGGCCAGGACCACCCCCACCAGCGTGACGCCGGGGAAGTCGAGCCCCTTGGTGATCATCTGCGTGCCCACCAGCACGTCGACCTCCCGGTTGGCGAACCGGCGGAGGATGGCCGCGTGGGAACCCTTGCGCCGGGTGGTGTCCACGTCCATGCGGGCCACGCGGGCGTGCGGGTAGAGCTTGTGCAGCTCCTCCTCCACCCGCTCGGTGCCCGCCCCCAGGTGGCGGATGCGCTGCGACCCGCAGTGGGGGCAGACGCTGGGCAGCCGCGCGGTGTGGTCGCAGTAGTGGCAGGCCAGGTGGTCGTCGCCCAGGTGGTAGGTCATGGCCACCGCGCAGTGCGGGCACTGAATCGCCTGGCCGCAGTCCCGGCACAGGATAAACGTATTGTAACCCCTGCGATTCAGAAAAAGAATCGCCTGCTCGCCGGCCGTGAGCGTCTGGTCCAGGGCCTCGGTGAGGGCCCGGGAGAAGATCGACCGGTTGCCCGCCCTTAGCTCCTCCCGCATGTCCACCAGGGTGACCCGCGGCATGGGCCGGTCGTCGACCCGGTGCTCCAGCGAGACCAGCCGGTAGACCCCGGTTTCGGCCAGATGGTACGACTCCAGGGCCGGCGTCGCCGACCCGAGCACCAGCAGGGCCCCCTCCAGGCGGGCGCGCTCGGCCGCCACCTCCCGGGCGTGGTAGGCCGGCGGCGGCGACTCCTGCTTGTACGACTGCTCGTGCTCCTCGTCGATGATGATGAGCCCCACGTTCTCGAAGGGGGCAAAAATCGCAGACCGGGCGCCGACGACGATGGAGACCTCGCCCCGGCGGATGCGCTGCCACTCGTCGAACTTCTCCCCCGCCGAGAGCGCCGAGTGGAGCACGGCCACCTCGCCGCCGAAGCGGGCCCGGAACCGCTGGATCATCTGAGGCGTCAGCGAAATCTCGGGCACCAGGCAGATGGCGTTCCGCCCCATCTCCCGGACCATGGCGATGGCCCGGAGATATAGTTCGGTCTTGCCCGATCCGGTCACGCCGTGGACCAGCACCGGCTGGCGGAAGTCCGGCGGGGCGATCAGCTCCTGCCGGATCGACTCCAGCGCCTGCCGCTGCTCGGGCGTGAGCTCCGGCGGCGGGACGATCGTCACCTGCTCGCCGGCAAAGGGGTCGCGCCGGCGGGCCACCCGCCCGGCCACCAGCCAGCCCTTCTCCAGGGCCGCCTTGATCGGCCCGGCGATGGAGTCGCCCAGGTCGGCCAGCACCTGCGCCCGCTCGGCCTCGCCGCCCACACGGGCCATGTAGGCGACGAGCTCCGCCTGGCGCGGGGCCCTTTTCTGGAGCTGCTCCACCAGCGCCTCCACGTCGGCCACGTTCAGCCGGTAGCTCGTGATGGTGAGCGTGCGCACCTCCTGCCGGCGCGCCTCCGGAGGCAGGAGCAGCCGGAGCGCCGCCGGAAAGGTGGAAAGGTAGCGGTCGGCGGTCCAGCGAGCCAGCTGCACCAGCGGGGCCGGGATGGGCGGAATCTCGGGCAGGAGGCCCGCGATTTCCTTCAGCGTCACGCCCTCGGGCGCCAGGTCGGCGGGACCCACGTAGAGGCCCACCAGGCGCCGGGGACCGAAGGGCACCCGCACCCACTGGCCGGGCTGGAGGCGCCCGGAGAGGCTCCGGGGCACCAGGTAGGTGAAGAGCCTGTCCGTCCCCTCGGCCGTCACGTCCACGGCGACCTGGGCCAGCTCGGCGCCAAGTCTGGTGCCACCATCCATCGGCCGCTGTGCGTCCATGTCTGCATCGCCCTCCGCCGGGACCCCGTGCAGGGGGTCCCGGTCACGCATCGCTGCGGGCTCCCAGCAGGGCCGCCGCCCGGTCGAGGATCCGGTCGGCGACCTCCCGCTTGCTCATGAGGGGAAGCTCCTCGAGCCCATCCGGGAAGACGAAGGTCACCCGGTTGGTCTCGGTGCCGAAGCCCGCGCCCTCCTGCGTCACGTCGTTGGCCACCACAAAGTCGGCGTTCTTGCTGACCAGCTTCTGCCGGGCGCTCGCCACCAGGTTCTCCGTCTCGGCGGCGAAGGCCACGGTCACCTGGCCGGGCCGCTTGCGCCGGCCCAGTTCGGCGATGATGTCGGGGTTCTTCACCAGGGTGATGGTGAGCTCGTCCCGCTCCTTCTTGATCTTCTCGGAGGCCACGGTGGCCGGCCGGTAGTCGGCCGGTGCGGCCGCGGCCACGGCGATGTCGCACCCCGGAAACTCCCGGAGGCATGCCTCCAGCATCTGTTGGCACGACTCGACCGCCACCGCCCTCACGCCGGCGGGCGGCTCCAGGCTGGTGGGACCGTGCACCAGCACCACCTCGGCCCCCCGGGCGGCTGCGGCCGCGGCAACGGCGTAGCCCATCTTCCCGGTGGACCGGTTGCCGATGAACCGAACCGGGTCGAAGGGCTCCCAGGTGGTGCCGGCCGTCACCAGCACGCGGCGCCCGGCGAGGTCCCGCGCGTGCGCCGCGGCGGTCTTCGCACTGCCGCCGTCGGCGGCCCCCGGGCCAGCTGCCCCCAGCAGTTCCAGCGCCTTCTCCACGATCTTGACGGGCTCCGGCAGGCGGCCCTTGCCCATCAGCCCGGAGGCCAGACGCCCCTCCTCGGGCTCCATGATCGTCCAGCCCAACTCGGCCAGGATACGCAGGTTGCGCTGCGTCAGGGGGTTGGCGTACATCTCGGCCTCCATGGCCGGCGCCACCAGCACCGGACAGCGCACGCCCAGAGCCGTGACGGTGATCCAGTCGCCGGCGTGGCCGCCGGCCAGCCGGGCGATGGTGTTGGCCGTGGCCGGTGCGATGATGAGCAGGTCGGCCCGGTGCGTCAGCGTCACGTGGTCGACGTGGCCGTGAATCTGCTCGCCCATCAGGTCGACCTTCACCGGGTTGCCTGAAATCGCCTGGAACGTGAGCGGGGCCACCAGGCGGGTTGCCGCCTCCGTCATCAGTACGTGCACCTCGGCCCCCAGCTTCACCAGCCGGGAACAGATCTCCACCGCCTTGTAGGCCGCAATTCCACCGCTGACCCCGAGCAGGACCGTCTTTCCTTGCAGCATCGCCGACCCTTCCTTTGCGGTCAACTCGCCGAACACAGTAGGAAGAGGGCGCCCGGGGCGGGCGCCCTCTGCGGGCGAACTGTCACGAACCTACCCCAGCGGGGTGGGCTTGCCGCGCTCGAAGAAAAGCTTGCCGGCGGCCAGTTCCTCCAGTGCGATGGTCACCGGCTTGTTGGACTGGGATTCGACCATCTTGGGCTTGCCATCCTGGAGGTCGCGCGCCCGGCGCGCCGCCAGGATCACCAGCGTGTACTTGGAGTCGACCAGTTCCATCAGCTGATCAAGAGAGGGCTTGATCATCCTTCAGTAAAGCGCTCCCTTCTCCAGCAGAGTCTGGATCAGCGCCGCGCCGCCCCGGGCCGTCCGGGCTTTCTCCGCCATGATGATGGCCCGGAGTTCGGCCACGGCGCGGTTCAGGTCGTCGTTGACGATTACGTAATCATAAGTGAGGCCTTCCCGGATCCACTCCGGGGCCTCCGCCAGTCGCCGGGCCACCGCCTCGGGCGTCTCGGTGCCGCGTGCGGCGATGCGCTGCCGGAGCGCCTCCATCGAGGGCGGGATGACAAAGACGGAGACGGCGTCGGGGTAGTGCGCCCGCACCGCCCTCGCCCCCACCCGGTCGATGTCGAGGATCACGTCCTGCCCCCGGGCGGTCACCTCGTCCACGAAGGCCCGGGGGGTGCCGTAGTAGTTGCCGTAGACCTCGGCCCACTCCAGGAACTCCCCGGCCTCGATGCGGCGCTGGAACTCCTCGCGGGAGATGAAGTAGTACTCCACGCCGTCCACCTCGCCCGGGCGTTTGGGCCGGGTGGTACAGGAAACCGAGAAACGGATGTCCGGGACCTCCGCCAGCAGGGCGCGGCAGATGGTGCCTTTCCCCACCGCAGAAGGCCCCGTCACAACGACAAGGAGACCTCTTGGCTTAACGGGCATCGTCACGCTTCGCCTTCTTCATCCACGTCTTCGTCGTCGGTGCTGACGGAATCCTTGGAGGTGAGCCGGTGGGCCACGGTCTCCGGCTGGACCGCCGAGAGGACCACGTGGTCGGAATCGGTGATGACCACGGCCCGCGTCCGCCGGCCGTACGTCGCGTCGATCAGCGCACCCCTGTCGCGCGCCTCCGCGATGATCCGCTTGATGGGAGCCGACTCGGGACTGACGATAGCCACGATCCGGTGCCCGGCCACGATGTTGCCAAAGCCGATGTTCACTAGCTTGATGTCACCCACAACCCGGTCCTCCCTCTCAGTTGCTGCGTTATTCGAGATTCTGCACCTGCTCCCGGATCTTCTCCAGCTCGCTCTTGGCGGCAACCACCGCCGCGGCGAGCAAAGCGTCGTTCGCCTTCGATCCGATGGTGTTGATCTCGCGCCCCATCTCCTGCACCAGGAAGTCCAGCTTGCGCCCGACAGCCTCGTCCGTCTGCAGCGCCTGCCGGAACTGGGCGATGTGGCTGCCCAGCCGCTGCACTTCTTCCGTGATGTCCGCCCGATCGGCGAACAGGGCGACCTCCTGGGCCAGGCGCTGCGGGTCCACCGGGTTGGTGGGAGGCAGCAGCTCCTCCAGCCGGCGAATCAGCCGCTGGCGGTACTCCTCCACGACTTCGGGGGCCCGGGCCGCAGCGGCTGTGCGGAAGGAATCGATGCGGTCGAGCCGCTCGGCCAGGTCGACCGCCAGTGCGGCGCCTTCCTTCTCCCGCATCGCGACCAGCTGCGTCATCGCCTGGTCGAGTGCAGGTTCGAGCATGGCCCAGATCTGTTCGTCGGTCACGTCACCCTCGGTGACGGAGATGACCTCCGGCAGTCTTGCGAGCGTATCCAGCGAAATCTCCGGATTGCTCCCGATCTCTTCCGCTAGCTGCCTCAAAGCATTATAATACGCCAGCGCCAGATCCTTGTCAACCTTTGCCGCCCTGGCCTCTGCAGAGGGTTCCCAGACGACATAGACTTCCAGGCGCCCCCTCGTGACGCGGCTGAGGATCAGCTTCCGCGCCGGATCCTCCAGGGCACTGAACTGGCGCGGCATGCGGAAGACCACTTCGGAAAAGCGGTGGTTGACCGCCTTCACCTCCACGGTGATCTTCCCGGCCTCCCCCTCGGCCTCGCCGCGCCCGAAACCGGTCATGCTGCGTACCAAAGGCGTAGCGACCCCCTCTGGGGCGGGCGGCTGCGCCCGCCGTTCTCTGTGAGTTCTCATTTTATCACTTCGGTACTCGAAGAAGGTCTTCCTCCTGGGCAGCCCGGTTGACCGACCGGCGACGGAAACGCCGCGCTGTGAGAATCCGCCCCCTCCGCAGCCTCTCTGCGGAGGGGGCGGAACCGTTACTCCGACGGTGCGGGACCCGGGCCTCCGGTGCGCCGCTCGGCGCCGGTGGGGGTCTGCGTCGCCGGGGACTTCGGGGCCGGAGTCTGCGTCGCCGGGGTCTGCGTCATCAGGGTCTGCGTCATCGGGGCCTGCATCGCCGGGGTCCCCGTGCCCGGAGCCTGCGTCGTCGGGTTCTGCGTTGTCGGCCTCGTCAGCGTGGGCGGCTGGGGGTTGGCCCCGGCGCCCGCCGACGTGGCCCGCTGTGCGATGCCCACCAGGTCGGTCATGAACTCCGTGACCGGGCGCCCGGACCGCACGGCCGCGGTGATCTCGGCGAGCCGCCGCCTGTCGGCCTCGGTGTTCACCACCCGGATCTCGGCCACCCGGGGGCAGGCGGTGCGGATGCGCTGCACGACGGCAGCCGTGGTGGTCCCCCTGCCCGCCGCGGTCTGCCGGCGGATGGCCCGCGCGATGCCGTTGCCCGTCGCCCGCCCGGCCCCGTCAACCGTACCGGCACGGGTGGTCGCCTGGCCCGCACCGGTGGTCGTGCCCCCACCAGGGCGTGCAGCCGTGCCCGGGCGGACGCCGGTGGCGGTGCCACCCGCGGTCCCTGTGCCGGCGGCGTTGCCAGTCTGGGCGAGGGTTCCCTCCGCGCCGGCGATGTGGCCGTCTCCGTCGGTGTCAACGCCCGGCCGGCCGGTGAGGCCCGTGTCACCCACCGTGGTGCCGGCCTTGCTGGGAACGGTGTCCATCGTTCCGGCGGTTCCCGTGCCGGTGGCGTCCGGGGCGGCGGTGTTCCCCGCCGCGATGGCGTTCGACCGGACCCGTTCGGTCACGCCCGCCTGGTTGGCAGCAGGGGGGGTGACCGCGGCGCCCGCCGCCTGATCCGGCAGGGCCACCAGCGCCACGTTGCCGATGATGAGGCCGTTGGCGGCGCTGACGTTGCGGCCGGCGGCGCCGATGCCCCAGAAGCCGCCCATGTTCACCGGGTTGCCCAGGGCCGCGGCGCACTGGTCATCGTCGCCTGTGGTGGTGAAGACGTTGCTCTGGTTCACGCGGTTTCCGTTCTGCGGCTGGGCGGTGCACCCGGCGACCAGCAATGCGGCCGCCGTCGCCAGACCGACCCACTGTAGCGGTATGCGCTTCACGGCCGATCTCCCTTTCCTACAGGACTTGCGCGGCGGCGTGCGCGGGCACGCCGGCCGGCTTGACCTGCGGATAGGTTGACCGGAATCGGCGAATGCTATGCCTCCTCGATGTGCGCGTGGGCGCGCGGCATCCGGCCGAAGAGCACGAGACGCCGGATGGCGACCAGCACCTCGCCCGCGCTGGCGAGCAGCAGCACCACCAGCCACTGCCAGAGCGTGAGCGGCGCCGTACCGAAGACCGCGGCCAGCGGCGGCCAGTAGACCGCCAGCAGCAGGGCGGTGAGCGAGGAGGCGACCGCCGCGACCAGCCAGGGATTGTGCGAAAGCGGGGTCTCCCAGATGGCCCGGTGCTCGGACCGGCAGTCGAACACATGGATCAGCTGGGCGCAGACCAGCGTGGCCAGCGCCATGGTACGGGCGGGGCCGAGGACGGCCGGATCGTCGTACGGGGCGACCCCGGGCGTGCCGGGGATGGTGAAGAAGGCGATCAGGAAGGCCGTCAGCGTGCCGAGCCCGATCAGCACGCCGCGCCCCAGGATCTTGATGCCGAGCCGGCGGGCGAACACGCCCTCGTCGGGGCTGCGCGGCGGCCGGCGCATCACGTCCGGATCGGTGGGCTCCACGCCCAGGGCCATCGCCGGCAGGCCGTCAGTGACGAGGTTGACGAAGAGGATCTGGATCGGCAGGAGCGGCAGCGGCATCCGCATGATGGCCGCCAGGAACATGGTGAGCACCTCGCCGGTGTTGCAGGAGAGCAGGTAGCGGATGAACTTGCGGATGTTGTCGTAGATGCCCCGGCCCTCCTCCACCGCGGCGACGATGGTGGCGTAGTTGTCGTCGGCCAGGATCATGGCCGACGCTTCCTTGGTGACGTCGGTACCCGTCCGGCCCATGGCGATGCCGATGTCGGCCTCCTTCACCGCAGGGGCGTCGTTCACGCCGTCGCCCGTCATCGCCACCACCTCGCCCAGCGCCTTCAGGGCCCGGACGATCTGCAGCTTGTGCTGCGGCGAGACTCGGGCGAACACCCTGCACTCCTGCACGGCGTCCATCAGCTGCGACCCGGTGAGCTGGTCGAGCTCCTGGCCGGTCATCGCCCGGTCCCCGGGCCCCGCAATGCCCAGCTCCCGGGCCACGGCCAGGGCGGTGGCCGGGTGGTCGCCGGTAATCATCACGGTCCGGATGCCGGCCCGGTTCGCCGCCGCGACGGCCTTCTTCACCTCGGGGCGCGGCGGGTCGATCATCCCGAACAGGCCGAGGAAGACCAGATCCCGCTCCAGCGCCGCCGCCGCCTCGTCGGTGTCGAGGTCGGCCAGGGCCTCCGGCGACAGGCCCTCCTGCTCCCCCGGGCCGGCCGGCCCTTCCGGCCGTGTCGCCGAAGCCGCACGGCCAGCCTGGCCATTCCGCCCCGCCGGCCCTCCGCCGGGCCAGGGCCGGAACGCCACCGCCAGCACCCGCAGGGCATCGCCCGCCATGCGCAGGTTCTCGGCGAGGATGGCCTCCCGGTCGGCGTCGGTCAGGGGGACGATGCGCCCGTCCCGCAGGATGTGCGTCGAGAGCTCGAGGATCACGTCCGGGGCGCCCTTCACGTGCACGGCGTGACCGCCGCCGTCCGCCCCGGTGAGCACGCTCATGCGCCGCCGCTCCGACTCGAAGGGGACCTCCACCACGCGGGGGTAGCGCTCCTGCAGGGCGGGGAGGCGGTAGCCGCCCTTCTGCGCCGCCACCACCAGGGCGCCCTCCGTCGGGTCGCCCTGAATCGCGTATTCGCCCCGGCCGGGGGCCGCGGCCCCCAGGGCGCCCGCCCGCGCCTTGCGCCGCCCGCCGCGGCGGTCGCGCCCTGCCGGAATCAGCCGGGCGTTGCTGCAGAGGGCTGCCGACTTCAGCGCCTGGGCCAGGTCGGGGTCCTCCTGCGGGTTCACCGGCCGGTCGTCCAGCAGGAACTCGCCCGCCGGCCGGTAGCCGTCGCCGGTGACGGTGTAGCGCCGGCCGGCCACCCACGCGGTCCGCACCATCATCTCGTTCTTGGTGAGGGTCCCGGTCTTGTCGGAGCAGATCACCGTCGCGCAGCCCAGGGTCTCGACGGCCTGGAGCTTCCGCACGATGGCGCTCCGCCGGATCATCCGCTGCACGCCCAGGGCGAGGGAGACGGTGACGATGGCCGGCAGCCCCTCGGGGATGGCGGCGACCGCGAGCGAGACGCCCGCCAGGAAAAGCTGCGAGAGCCCGGAGCGGGTGAGCGCGTCCTCCCGCAGGAGGCCGGCCAGCACCACGACGGCGCAGACGGCCAGGCAGCCCGCCACCAGCCACTTGCCCAGCTGGGCGAGCCGCCGCTGCAGCGGGGTCTCCTCTTCCGCAACTTCCTGGATCAGGCCGGCGATGCGGCCCATCTCCGTCTCCATCCCGGTGGCCACCACCAGGGCGGCCCCCCGGCCCCGGGTGACGGTGGTGCCCATGTAGAGCATGTTGCGCCGGTCGCCCAGGGAGACGTCCTCCCCGCCCACCCAGGCGGCAGACTTGCGCACCGGCAGCGATTCCCCGGTGAGCGCCGCCTCCTCCACCTCCAGGCCGCTTCCCTCCACCAGGCGGGCGTCGGCCGGAACGCGGTCGCCGGCCTCCACCAGCAGCAGGTCGCCGGGGACCAGGTCCCGGGCGGCCACGGTCAGCTCCTGGCCCCCCCGCCGGACCCGCGCCGTGGGCGCGGTCAGGTCCTTCAGCGCCTCCAGCGACCGCTCGGCCCGGTACTCCTGCACGAAGCCGAGCAGGGCGTTGAGCACGACGATCACGACGATGGTGATGGCGTCCGCCGTCTCCCCCATGCCGTAGGAGATGGCGGTGGCCACCAGGAGCACGATCACCATCAGGTCCTGGAACTGCGCCAGCAGGATGCGCCACCACGGAACCGGGGGCGCCCCCTCCAGCAGGTTGGGGCCGAACTCCTGAAGCCGCTTCCGGCACTCCTCCGGGGAGAGGCCGGCGGCCACGTCGCTTCCCAGGGCGGCGGAGACCTCGTCCGCCCCCATCCGGTGCCACGGTTTCGACATGCAGGCTTCACCTCTGTCCAACCGTACGCACGAAGGCGGAGGGGTAGACCGGGGAAGCGGTGGACAATCCCGCCGCGCCCGGCGCCGGGGCCGAAGCAGAGGAAAGGGCCGTCCCCTGCAGCGTGTGCTGCTCGGGGAACGGCCTCGGCAACCGGCAGGTCCGTGGTGAAACAGCCGTATCGTCCCCCCGCCGCGCCCCGGGGGGCAAACTCGATCCGAATCACGGGACCGGCGCTCGCACTCCGCCCCGCCGATCGTGTCGCCGTCGTTCAGCACGGGACCGTTGAGGCAGAGATACTGTGCGGTGTCGAAGACCCGGCCGGCCCCCTGCCCCAGCGCCGGGCTCCCGCCCGCAGTTCAGTCCGCCGCGCCCTCGTCCGCAGCGGGGGTCGTGAGGCGCCGAAAAACCTCCGCCACGGGCACGATGTCGTCAATCTCCCCTACCCGCCCCCCGCAGAAGATGAGGCCGCTCTCCAACCGCCCCTGCTGGGCGTTCACCAGGGCGTTCCAGATGCAGTGGGAGCGCCCCTCGTCCCGGTGCAGGCAGTGCTTGAGGCAGTTGGTACAGCTGTACGTTCCCCCGTTCTCCCGGGTGCGGGGCAGCGCCTCGAAGGGGATGTGCGGCACGATGGCCCGGCTCTTGTACCCCGTCGGGCTCCAGTCCGTCACCTGGGAGCCCGTGGCGGCCAGCCACTTCGCCTTCATCGCGGGCGAGGCGGCCGACTCCTCGGTCATGGCGAAGCGGATGCCCATCTGCACCCCGTCGGCGCCCATGGCCAGGGCCCGGAGCACGTCCTGCCGGGTGAGCAGCCCGCCCGCGGCGATGATGGGCCCGGTGAAGCCGGCCTCCCGCAGGGCGGCGCGCACCGGGGGGAACAGCTCCCAGGTGGAGATCTCCGGGTCGTCGGGCCCCAGGTGGCCGCCCGCCTGGCCGCTCTCCACCACGATGCCGGTGATGCCCGGCGTGCGGGCGGCGATGCGGGCCGCCTTCACCGAGGAGATGATGCAGAAGGCCGGGATGCCGGCATCGTGCAGCTTCTTGAAGGGGCCGCGTGCGAAGCCGGCGCCAATGGCCACGTAGTCCACCCGCTCCTCGATGCAGACCTCCAGCAGCCGGTCGAAGAGATAGCCGGCGTACATCAGGTTCACGCCCACCACGCCGTCGGTGAGCGCCCTCGCCGCCCGGATCTCCCGGCGCAACTCCCCAGGCGGGATCCCCATCCCGCCGATGGTGCCCACGCCAGCTGGCCACCGCGGCCGCGAGCCGGTGCAGGGCGATGCGCACCGACATCCCGCCCTGCACGATGCAGTACCGGGCCACCTTGTTGCCCACGCGCAACGGGGGTAGGGTCATGGCGACAGCTCCTTATGTGCACGTATTAGTAGTTGGTCACAGTCTACCCCGCCGTGCGCGGTTCAGCCTCTCCCCAGAGGTCCATCTTGCGGTCTGCCTGTGGGCAGATGGCCCGGCCGACCATGGCAGGAACTGGGCTCCCGTGGTATCCTGTAAGTAGAGAGACGAACATGACGAAGGAGCCCGTACATGGCCTTTGACAGCATCGTGATGGCCGCCGTCGTGGCCGAACTCAGGGAGCGGCTGCAGGGCGGCCGGATTACCAAGATATACCAGCCAGAACCAGACGAACTGGCTCTCCTGTGCTACGCAGGCGGCGAGAACTACCGCCTCCTCCTCTCCGCTCACCCCCGCTACGCACGGATTCATCTCACCCGCATCGAGAAACGCAACCCGCCCACACCGCCCACGTTCTGCATGCTGATGCGGAAGTACGCGGAGGGCGGGCGAATCGTCCAGATCGCACAGGCCGGGCGCGACCGCATCTGCCGCATCACCATCGGCACCCTCGACGAGCTGGGCAACCCCACGACCTACACCCTGGTGGCCGAGGTGATGGGAAAGCACTCCAACATCGTGCTGGTGAACGCCCAGGGGCGCATCGTGGACGCCATCCGCCGGGTCACCGAAGAGGTAAACCGGTACCGGGAGCTGCTGCCGGGGCTGCCCTACGTGCCCCCGCCGCCCACGGGCAAGCTGGACCCGGCCCTCGTCACGGCGGCGGACCTGCCGCCTGACCCGGCGACCCCCGCCTGGCAGGCGCTCCTGGATCGGGTGGACGGCCTCAGCCCCCTCATCGCCCGCGAGGCGGTGTTCCGGGCCGGGGCGCCGGCCGACGCGCCGCTGGGTACGGTGGACCCAGAGGCCCTGGCGGAGGCCGTGCGCGGGCTCGCCGGATTCTGGGGCAGCAGCGACGGCCCAGCCGAGGCTCCAACCCCCGGCGGCTCACCCCGCGGGGTCGCCCTCATCGGGGACGGGGCCCCGGGCCGGACAGGCCAAGGCGGCTTCTCCCCCCGCCTCCTCTACACCCCCGACGGGCAACTGAAGGAGTTCCACGTGCTGGACCTCCGCCACTGGCCCGGCCGGGCCGAGACCGGCTTCGACTCGGTCTCCGACTGCCTCGACGCCTACTTCGGGCAGCGGGCCGATGAGGAGCGCTTCCGGTCCCTGCGCGGCAGCCTGGCCAGACTGCTGCGGGACGAGATCGCCCGGGTGCGCAAGAAGCTCCGGGCGCAGGAGGAGTCGCTGGCCACAGCCGAGTCCGCCGAGACCTTTCGCATTCAAGGTGAGCTGATAACGGCCAACCTGTGGCAGATCACGAGGGGACTCTCCGAGATCCGCGTGCCAAATTACTACGACCCCTCCGGCGGCGAGATCGTCATCCCGCTGGACCCCGCCCTCAGCCCCGCCGAGAACGCCCAGGCTTATTACCGCCGGTACCAGAAGGCCCGCAGCGGCCTGGCCTCCATCCGGGAGCAACTGGAGAAGAGTTCCGCCGAACTCGCCTACCTCGAGCAGGTCGAACTGGCCCTGGAGCAGGCAGAATCGCTGCCCGACCTGGAGGAGATCCGGCGGGAGCTGACCGCCGAGGGATACCTGAAGGAGCGCGCCGCCGGGCGTGAACCCGGGCAGGGCCGGGGCCGCCGGCCGGGGGACGGCAGGGAACAGCGGGCGCAGCCGCCGCTCACGCTCCGGTCCTCGGACGGGCTGGAGATCTGGGTCGGCCGCAACAACCGGCAGAACGACTACCTCACGCTGAGGCTTGCCGCCCCCAACGACCTGTGGTTCCATACCAAAGATATCCCGGGCTCCCATGTGATCCTGCGAGTACCGCCAGGAAAGCAGGTGCCAGAGCGCTCGATCCACGAGGCGGCCGCGCTGGCCGCGTACCACTCCAAGGCCCGACACTCGTCAGCTGTGCCGGTGGACTACACCGCCCGCAAGCACGTGCGTAAACCGAACGGAGCCCGACCGGGGATGGTCATATACGACAACCACCGCACACTCTGGGTGACGCCGGATCCGGACCTGTTCCCCATCCTGAGGCGGGGGTGGTCAGATGGCGGAGAGGGAACTCGACCGTGTGGTGCGGACGGTTGCGACGGCGATGGCCGTCCAGCTGGGCGTGCCGGAGGTACGGCCCGGAAAACATGAAGTCTGGTTGACTTTCGTACGTCGGAATGGAATCACCGAAGAGCGTGTGATGCCGGGGCATCGGGTGATGGTGACGGCCCAGACCGGACCCGAACTGCTGAACGCCGTGGCCCGCGCCGTGGTGCTGGCGACGTTCGGCGCCGAGATCCAGGTGGTGCGCGACCTCCCCAACCTGAGCGTCCGCCTGCTGGACCGCAGGGAAGTGGTGCACCTGCCGGGCGCACCGCCCCCCGAGAACCCGGACCAGATCTGGCTCAAAGTGACGGTACGGCGGTATGAACCGGGGCTGCTCGCGCGGCTCTTCGGAGAGCGCGTTGAGGATGTCTAGACTAAACGCAGGGAGGCGCACGTATGTCGTCTACGGTGTACCTGAATGGGGAGTTCGTTCCGTATGAGAAGGCGCTGGTCCCGGTGGAAGAGCGAGCCTTTCTCTTCGCCGACGGCATCTACGAGGTCGTCCGGGTGTACGGCGGCCGGCCCTTCGACCTGGAGCCCCACATGGCCCGGCTTGTGCGGAGCGCACGGGAACTGCGCCTCCCGGAGCCCGACTGCGAGGGGCTGACCCGGGTGACCCGGGAGCTGATCGAGCGGAACCAGATCCAAGAGGGCACGGTGTACTACCAGATCACCCGCGGCTTCCACGGCCCCCGGGCCCACGCCTTCCCGACGGGAAACGGTGCGCCGACGGTGCTGGTGCTCACCCATCCGCTCGCACCCGAAAAGCTGGCCGAGCACGAGCGGCAGCTGCGGGAGGGCGTGGCGGCCATCACCGTGCCCGAGCAGCGCTGGGCCCGGTGCGACATCAAGAGCGTCTCCCTGCTGCCCAACGTGCTGGCCAAGCAGCAGGCCGTCGAGCGGGGCGCGTACGAGGCCCTCTTCGTGCGGGACGGCTTCGTCATCGAGGGCAGCAGCAGCAACGTTTTCGCGGTGCTCGACGGCGAGATCGTCACCTATCCGGCTTGCAATTACATCCTGAACGGCATCACCCGGCAGCGGGTGATCCGCACCGCCCGGGAGCTGGGGTACACCGTGCGGGAGGAGGGCATCCCCCTCGCGGCGCTCAGCCGGTGCCAGGAGCTGTTCCTCACCGCCACGGTGACCGAGGTCATGGCCGTGACCCGGGTGGACGGCCAGGCCATCGGGGACGGCTCGGTGGGGCCCGTCGTCCGGGCCCTGCAGCAGGCGTTCCGGGAAGCGGTGCAGGCGCTGTAGAATCGTTCTGGCGAAAAGCACTCCCCGTCAGATGAGCCA
The DNA here is from genome assembly GCF_040797425.1 of Symbiobacterium sp. Lineage (NCBI taxonomy): Bacteria > Bacillati > Bacillota > Clostridia > Eubacteriales > Symbiobacteriaceae > Symbiobacterium > Symbiobacterium sp. Next base: position 57,232 of record NZ_JBFNEH010000017.1, read on the forward strand.
CGCCCCGCATGGGCGTGGCTCTCGTGTTTCCAGCGGCCGTACGTAACGCGCTCCGTGCGACCGCGGCTGCCCAATCCGGCTGCACGTACCCGGTGACGGTGGCATGAAAACGCACCCACGCACGTAGATGAAGCACGATTGCGCAGGTCACGCCGCCGAACCACCGTTACCGCCTTAACCGTCAGATATGCAAGAACAGCGCAAACCGGCGCCCGCAGGTCCAGGCGCCAGGGTGAGCAAGGAGGCGATGGAATGGGTCTGTTGGACGGTTTGATGGGCAACGCTTCCGAGGTGAACCCGGCCGAAGCGCAGCAGGAGTTCAGCGTAATCCTGGCCCCGGGCGAGGTGGTCGAGAAGGCGTACCGCCTGATTCGGGACATGTTCCTGTTCACGAACCGGCGGCTCATCCTGGTCGACAAGCAGGGGCTCACGGGTCGGAAGATCGAGTACCACTCCATCCCTTATCGCGCGATCACCCACTTCGCCGTCGAGACGGCCGGCCACTTCGACCTGGACGCCGAGCTGAAGCTCTGGATCACCGGGACCCCCGAACCGATCGAGAAGCAGTTCAACCGGAACCTGAACATCTACGAGCTCCAGCGGGTGCTGGCCCAGTACGTCCTGCGCTGACGCCCCCCGTGCGGGCCACTCGATCATGCTCGCCTTCCGCCGGCACACATGGTGCGAGCCACCCGCCGTACACGCCCGGCACCGGCGCACCCGGTGTCGGCCACCCGTCCGGCTCATCTTCCTCTGACGTCGCCCGGGCGGCCGGAGGGGTCCATCCGGGTGCCGATTCGCCCCCGCCTCAACCGTTCCCGACGGCCAGCGCCGACCGCAGCCAGGCGGGCAGCTGCGGCAGCACCCGGTCCAGCCCCGGCGCCTCGCCGCGGCGGCGCGCCTCCCACCACGGGCGCAGAGCGGTCACGAAGGTTCGAATCGCTGTGACGCCGGCCGCCGCCTGCGACCCGGCGAAGGCCGCTGCGTCGTCCGCTCGGCCGAGGTACTCCAGGTAGAAGCAGGTGGACGCCCGGATCAGGGTCTCGCCCCAGCGCCCCGTGGGATCGCAGTAGTACCGGGCAAACCGGCCCTCCGGGGGGACCTCCGTCTCCACGAAGGCACACTCGTGGGGCACGTCCGGGTAAAGGCGCTGGATGTCGTCCAGCACCGGATGGCTGGCCTCGTGTTGCACCAGGATGAGGAGGTCCAGCCGGTCCGGTGGGGCGGCACCGTGCGGCAGGCAGACGGCGTAGGTCTCCTTCCGGTTGGCCACACCCACCCCCCGGAGCGGGCCGGCCGCGGCCATGTTCCACAGGGGAACCACGACGGCGTTGTAGGGGAACCGGCCCCAGAACAGGCTCTGGAACGACTCCAGCCGCGCGTCCGAGAGCAGTTCGGTCACCGCTGCGACCGTGGCCCGCCACTGTTCGGCCTGGTCGGCCAGCAGCCTGCCCACCCGCAGGTCGCACCACACCGAGCGGAGCGCCTCGGCCAGGGCCTTCCGGTCGACCTCCCCGAAGTGCGCCTCCACGAACGGGGGCACGCCGTCCGGGCAGGTGTCGTCGAACGCCGGCGGCGGCCCGAGCTGGACCGTCTGCATCGCCAGCCCCAGCAGGTCGTGCTTCTCGTACTCTGTCCGGAGCCAGCGCACGGCGGGGTGATCGGCCGCGCCCGCCAGGCCGCGCCGCGTCTCCGAAACCAGAGGATGCTCACCCACGGCCGGCAGCGTGGTGCCGATCGTCGTAGTGCCCACGGCCACGGGCGCGTCCGCTGTCGGCGGAGGACTGGCGGCCGTAAGCGCGGCGGCCAGGGTCAGGAGCCGCTCATCCAGCCGCACTTCCATGGCGCTCCTAGCCTCCCTGTACGGCCGTCAGAAACCGCTGGCAGGGGGCGATCACCTGGGACAATGCCCCCACGGAACGCTCCCAGTCCCCTTTCACGTTGAAGCCGTGATCAAGCCCCGGAAGTACCACCCACCCGGCGTCGCCCCGCTCCCGGGCGGCGGCGCACTCGGGCAAGTGGTAGACGGGATCAGCGGTGCCGATGACCACCAGCGTTCGCAGGTCGCCCACCGGCTCCTGGAGGAACGCCGGAATCGGGGTCAGGATGATGAGCGACACCCGGTACCCTTCCAGGCTGCGGGCCAGCGGCAGGGCGATGAGGGAGCCCAGGGACTTGGCTGCGATGCAGACGTCCCGATAGCTCCGGGGCAGCACCTGGTCCACGGCCGCCCGGACGTCGGCCAGCATGGCAGGGCCGTCCGTCTCGCCGCCGATCAGCTGGAAGGCATAGGCGGTGGAGAGCACGTCCCAACCCGCTCCGACGGCCGCCTGCTTCAGATAGTAGAAGGCGGGCGCATCGCAGCTGTAGTTGTTGCCGGGCAGGAGCACCAGGAGCCTGTCGCTGCCCCCCTCGGGCCCCATCAGGTGATTCCGGATCGTCACGCCGGACTGGGAAGGCGTCGACACCGTTTCGAACCGCATCAACCTCTCCTCCTTCGTGTGCGTCAACCGCCGGCCACGGCCGGTGCTTGCACAGCCGCGTGCGCCAGGCAGCCCGATCGGGCGCGCACCGCTCAATTTCTGTTCGGTGGCGTGGCCTGCAGGTGCTCCGGGCGGCGGCCGGTGAAGTCCTTAGCCCGCCGTCCGGGCAGGAGTGAGCTAACCGTGCCCTGGTGCACGTCCGGCACACCAGGCTCGAGGCGGTTCACGCCGCTGCGAGCGCAGGGAAACCGTACCGCTGGGACCGTGGGTGATCCGCACCGGAGCCGGTGCGTACCCGCCCCACGCTGGTGTGCTTAAATGGCAGACTTCGCTGCCTATTCGGCACTCTCCTGCCAGACCCTTTCCCGCCAACACGACCGGTCCCGCTGTGACCGTGCCCACCGGGCCCGGCGGGGGTCACTGCCAAATCCACGCCCGGCTCCCCATGCCCCAAAAGCAGTTCGAATGGCCGTCGGGCGCCGCACCGACGTCCTGGAGGCGCCCGGCGCCCCGCGCCCGACCTGCATTCCGCTACAGGGCAAGCACACTACCGCCGTGCCGGCCTGCGGGGCGGTGCATAACGTCCTGGAGGCGCCCGGCGCCCTGCGCCCGGCCTGCGCTCCGCCGCAGGGCAAGCAAACACACCGCCCTGCCGGCCTGCGGGGCGGTGCGTGGGGTCATCTGGACCGCTGCGCGCTCCGGACTCCCTGGGTGAACCCTGCGCCGGACTCACTCATCGGGTCCCCATGACGCATTCTTCTAGTCCTTGTACGGGTCGTACTCGTCCGCTTCGGCCATGACAACGCAAACCGGGGCCAGCACGTACAGGACCTCCATCGTCGGGGCGTGCCAGCCCAGCACGTGGCGGAGCGGGCGGTAGACCTGGGGCGCCTCGTCTGCGCCGGCGCCCCTTAACTCCACCCCGGCGGAGGCAAGCCGCCGGCGGACGGCCTCCATGTCGATCGCGCCGCCCACCCGGACCCGCTTGCCGCCCTGCCGCTTCCACTTGCCCGCGGCCTGGGTGCGGGACATCACCCGGCCGGAGCCATGAACGGTGCTGTACAGCGCCGCCCGGGCCTCGTCGCCGTCCACGCCCCGCACCACCACGGCGATATCGCCCATCGAGCCGCCGATGAAGCCCATCTGGCCCGGGAAGAGCGGCGTAGCCCCCTTGCGAACCGCCCAGCCCTTCACGCCGCCGTGCTCCTCCGGCCAGGCATAGTTGTGGTGGTTGTGGACGGTGAAAGTGGCCTTCGCACCGAGGATGCGGAGCACCTGCTCCACCACGTAGTCGCGCCCGGCGTAGGCGTACCGGCCGGCCAGGCGCATGGCCGCGATATACGCCTGGCCCATCTCCGAGTCGACGGGAATCAGGGTTGGAGGCTGGTCCATCGACTCGCCCGGGGCCCGGTCGTCGAAGTCACGGCCCGCCGCCAGGTTGAGGAAGCCGGAGGCGGTGCGGTGGCCGAACCCCCTGGAGCCAAAGTGTACGGCCACCCATATCGGTGCCGTGTCCGGGATGGGATCGCCCAGCTTCCAGTTGGACGTTACCTCGGCCATCAGGTCCACATAATGGTTTCCCGCTCCGACGGTCCCCAACTGGTCCTGCGCCAGCTGCTTCAGGGTGAGCAGGTACGGCACGTCGGTCCAGGTGGGGTCGTCGAACAGTTCATGCTCCACCCGGACCTTGTTCTTGCGGCCGATGCCGAAGGAGACCTGGCGGAAGATCTCGTCGGCCAGCTTTCCCTTTGCGGCCTTGATGTCGCCGAAGGTCAGATCCGTCCGGACGGCCTTGTTCCCGCAGGCGATGTCATAGCCCACGCCCGAGGGTGAGATGTACCGGTCGTAGAAGAGCACCCCGCCGATGGGCTGGCTGTACCCCTTGTGGCCGTCGGCCATGAGGGCCGCCCCCACCGCATCCCCCACCTCTGCACACACCCTGAGCTGTTTCAGCGTGTCGGCGTCATGTTCGCCGAAGATCGCAAATCGCCCGTGCATCGAGTATGGCATCGCTCACGCCCCTCCCCCTCCTTGCTTCGTCACCGCCGTGGGAACTCCTCGGTGCCACTGCCAACGTCTGGCGCAGAGCAAACCAGGGACCAGGGCGCACCTTGCCCTGGTCCCGCGCTGTCCCCTCGTACCGTCAACACGCCCCCGGGGGACACCTTTCCAGCTGCCCGGACGCTGTCTGTCCAGGCCTGCGGCTGCCGCCTCAGCCGCCGCCCGGCTACCGCACGTCTGGGTGCCGCTGTATCGCCCTGCGCACCTCCCAGGTGCCGCATGCACGGGCTTCCCCGTATCGTTCCTCGGCGTCCCAGGCCCCGCCCGGGGTGGCCGGTGCCGCCTCAGCGGCCTCCCGGCGTGCGCCCGGATCACCCGAGCCCTCGCGGGGCTACCAGAGCGGCCAGAAGAACGCCGGGTCAGGCCGGGGCGGATACATCGCCTGCAGCCGTTCGATGCGCTTCCGGGTAGGAGGATGGCTCGCAAAAAGGGCGGCCCAGCCGGTGGGCTCCACGGGAGTGGGGTACCCCAGGAGGCGCTGCCACCACGAAGGTCGGTTCAACCGGTCCAGGCGCCACAGGGCGCGGGCCATGAGCTGGGGCGAACCCACCAGTTCCGCAGCCCCCTGGTCGGCCAGGTACTCGCGCTCCCGGGAGATGCCCATCCGCAGGGCCAGGGCCAGCGCCGGAATACCGCCGGTGATAAGCAGTGCCATGAGCAACTCGCCCGGACCCACGGGTGCGCCCAGAAGCCAGGCGAAGATCACGCCGAAACGGCCGATCTCGGCCAGCGCCGTTGCGGCGCCGGCCAGGCCCGCAGCCACCATGTTGAGGGGAAGGTCGCCATGCCGGATGTGCGAGAGCTCGTGGCCGACCACGGCTGCCACTTCGTCTGCGGGCATGTGGCGCAGGAGCGGTTCGGTCACGCCGATCGCGCTGCTGCTCTTCGTCGCCACCGCCACGGCGTTCACCATCCCGCCGGGCAGCAGGTAGAGTCGGGGCGTGGGCAAGCCGGCCCGGCGGGCCAGCGCCCCCACCAGTTCGTACAGGTCGGGGGCTTCATACCAGTCCAGCGGCTGTCCGCCCATCTGCCGCAGCGACGCCCGGGACCGCCCCCGGTAGGCCGCCGTGCTGGTCAGGAGCGAGAGCACAATCACGAACACCGCGGCCAGGGGGCCCACCGTGGCCCAACCGGTCAGGAAGGCCAGGAGAAGGAGCGCCGCCAGCGAAAGAACCGTGCGCAGGGTGAGCATCGCCGCATCCCCCCTTCTGTTTCCTATTCTGCTGCAAAGGTCAGGGAAAGTCAAGACTTCCTGACAGGGAATCGGACCCGCGGGCAACCGGGACTCCCCCAGAGGGAACCCTCCAAGACAGATGCTGCTGAGACGATACAGGAATCACTTGCGGCGGGTGCCGGCGGCCAGTTGCAGGGGGGCACTCCGCAACAAGTGCAGGGCGGTCATGTAAGGGGCGCCCTACAACCGGCCCCGGCGGTCAGCTGCAAGGGAGACCCACAACCGCTCCCCGCAGTAAGCCGCAAACCACCACCCACAACTGGTCCCGGAGTGGAGTTGCCCCGATTTCGTGGACACGTTTATGTTGTGATGTCACGCGGTCTCTT
>NZ_JBFNEH010000018.1:0-60459 GCF_040797425.1 Symbiobacterium sp.
GGGGGGGGTTTTGGGGGGTTTACCCCCGGGGCCCCCCCCCCCGGGGGGGGGGGGCCACAACCCATCGTGGCGGTCTCGCCACGCAGGCCGTATTGCTGATCTGAGGAGTGAACGATCATGGAGGCACTGCTCTTCCTGGGCAACCGACCCGTCGAACGGATCGCCGCAGACGCAATCCCCCAGGTCGTGCGCGTCCTGCGACTGACCGGCCACCGGGTGCGTTGGCAGCCCGACGTGGGGTGCCTGTTCGTCGACTCCCCCCTGGAGGGACGCATCATCGGCTGCCGTGTCCACGGCGACGCCCGCGGCGTCGCGGCGCAGTCGCTGGATGAGCTGTTCCGCTGGGTGCGCATGGCGGGAGGCGTTCCGGCCGCGCCCGGGATCGCGGCGGACGCGGTGATCCGTCTGGTGGCTGAACCGTGTGCGGCCGGGGACCTCCCGTCCATCCTGGTCGCAGGCGGCCGGCGCCGCTGGTTCCTGCGAAGGCAGGGCGGTCTGGTCACGGCGGTGGCCGACTGCCTGCGCGACCTGGTGGACGTGCCGGTCGGGGTGGTCTCCCGCCCGACCGATGGCGCTGAGGTCGAAGTGCGCATCAGGGTTCCCCCCGAAACCCGGGTGTCGCAAGCGGTCGCGCGGGCGATCTGGCTCGCGCTGATGGCGACCTGCGGCCGACCCCCGGGCGAGCGCACGCTCTCCACCGCCTGGGTCGTGCAGGTGCGGGAGTGGTGGGATTCCCGGGCGGCAGCCGAGGAGGCGGAACCGCCAGCCCCGCCGCGCCCGGCGGCAGGGCCGCGCGCGGTCCGCCCGGCGCTGCGCCCGCCGGTCGATGCCGTCGTGGCCCGGCGGCCGCGCATCGTGTGGGAGTCGGAGGGCCGCGATCCACTCCCGCGCACGGCCGTGCTGCCGGAGTCGGGGACTCCTGACGAGGGGGCGCCACCTCTGCCCGTCGCCGTCTTTGCTCCGGCGGCGCCGCCTGAGGGCGCGGCCGCTGGACTCGAGGGCACGGCCCCCGCCCAGGCCCCCTGGGTTGACCTGGCGGGCCCCCGTACGACCGCCGACGCCCCGGCGGAACCGGGGGCAACCGGCACCGCCGCCGATGCTTCACCGGCGCCGGGGATCAGCGCAGCCGCGCCGGAGGGCGCCGGCCCGAACACCGTGGCCGGTGCGGCGCCCACGCCGGCTGCGACGGCGGTCGTCACCGAGGCCGCGCCCAAGCAGGCTGTCACGGTGGCCGGCACGGAGGCGGCGCCGAAGCCGGCAGCGCCGGAGAATGCGGCACCCGGCGCCTCGCACGAGCCGGGCGGTCCCGGTGCAAGCGACGTTGCCCCGTCAACGCCGGCAGGGACGACCGGCGCAGCCGCAGCGGCGGCGTCGACGTCGAACGGGACCACAGGTGCGGCCGGGACCGTGCCGTTGGCGGCCGGCGCGGAAACGGCGGCCGAGCCCGCACCGCCGGAGAGCACGCGCAGGCGGGTAGCCGCGGCGTCGCACACCTACCGGTTCCCCGTGTTCGGGGGGCGGTCTTCCCAACGCTGAGCCGCCTCAGCGGAGCGTCACCCCCCGGGCCACGCGGTCCATGTCGGCCCGCACCATCATCTCCACCAGCTGGTCGAAGCTCACCGTCGGGGACCAGCCCAGCTTCTGGCGGGCCCGGGTGGAGTCGCCGATCAGCAAGTCGACCTCGGCGGGGCGGTACAGCGCCGGGTTCACCCGCACCAGCAAGCGGCCGGAGGCGCGGTCGAGACCCCGGGTCAGGGCGCCTTCTCCGTCCCACGTCAGTTGGAAGCCTGCCGCCTCGGCCGCGCGCTCCACAAAATCGCGCACCGAGTGGGTCTCCCCGGTGGCCAGGACGTAGTCGCCGCCCTCCGGCTGCTGCAGCATGAGCCACATTCCCCGCACGTAATCGCCGGCGAAGCCCCAGTCGCGCCTGGCCTCCAGGTTGCCCAGCTCCAGCACCTGCGCCTGGCCGTGCCGGATGAGCGCCAGGGTCGCCGTCACCTTGCGCGTGACGAAATCCATGCTCCTGAGCGGAGACTCGTGGTTGAACAGGATCCCCGACGAGGCGTGCATGCCGTATGCCTCCCGGTAGTTCACCGTGATCCAGTGCGCGTACACCTTCGCCGCACCGTACGGGCTCCGGGGGTAGAACGGCGTCTGCTCGCGCTGCGGGACCTCCTGCACCTTGCCGAACATCTCGGAGGTGGACGCCTGGTAGAAGCGGGCGTCAGGCCGCACCTGCCGCAGTGCCTCCAGCAGCCGCGCCACTCCCAGGGCGTCGGCCTCGGCCGTGTAGACAGGCATCTCGAACGAGACGCCGACGAAGCTCTGGGCGGCCAGGTTGTACACCTCATCCGGCCGGACCTGCTCCAGGACGCGCTGGATGTTGCTGAACTCCAGGAGGTCCATGGGCACCTTGCGGATCTGGTCCTCCACGCCCAGCTCCGCCAGGCGCCAGAAGTTCGCGGAGGCGCTGCGGCGGTAGGTCCCGTAGACCTCGTAGTTCTGCTCCAGGAGCAGCCGGGCCAGGTAGGCGCCGTCCTGCCCTGTGATTCCGGTGATCAGGGCGCGTCGCGCCATGCTCTCTCCCCCCTTGCGCCGTTCGGAGGAGGATATGAGCGAGGGCGACGCCCTTATGCTGCCGTCAGGTGGAACGGAATTCGACGTTCTGCAAATCCCACATGTATACCGCTAAGGGGAGTGATCCCATGCGCCAGAGACGCAGGCCGCATCCGCTCCGCCGCAAGGCCGCGCGGGGCGCGCAGCAGCCCGTGCCTTCCCACACCTGTCTCTTCACCGTGCCCCTTCCTTCTGCCGTCGCCGACGCGGTGGGCCGCCCGCACCTCAGCCTGCTGGGCGTGGAATCCGACATCAGCGTCGTCGGCGAGGTCCGGCGCAAGGGCCAGTATGAACCCCATGTGATGGAGGCCATCGCCCGCTTCCTCGCCCCCGGCGGCACTTTCGTCGACGTGGGCGCCAACTTCGGCATCCACTCCGTCCTGGCCGCGGCGCTCGTGGGCGAGACAGGCCGCGTGTTGGCCGTGGAGGCCTCGCCGGTCACCCACTGCCTGTTGGCGCACAACCTGGTGTCCTCTGGCTGCCCCGGGGCCGTCGCCATCCACGCTGCGGCCTGGAGCCAGCCCGAGGTCTTGTCGCTCCGCCACATCACACAGGTCGTCGGCGGATCCCACGTCACCTTCACCGGCGGGGAACGCCCGTGGGAGGGAGTGGCGTATCGGGTGCTGGCCATGCCGCTGGACACGCTCGTCGCGCTGGCGGGCCTGGAGCATGTGGACCTGATCAAGATCGACGTGGAAGGCTCCGAGTACCGGGTTCTGCAGGGAGCCAGGGAGACGCTGCGGCGCCATCGCCCGGCGCTGATCATCGAGTTCAACCAGGAGACCGCCCGGTTCTACGACGGGCGCACCGCACGGAACCTCCACCGCCTGGTGCGGGAACTGGGTTACCAGATGGCGTTCCTGAACCCCGCGTTCACAGCCTACGACGCCAACGACTACGCGGTGCTGGAGCGTATCTGGCGAATGCGCAATCAGGTGCTGGAGGTGGCCTGTACTCCCGCGTGAGGTGAAGGCGAGATGGCGATTGGCGTGATCAGCACCTACCCGCCCCGTCGCTGCGGCATCGCCAGCGTGGCCTTCCACCTGCGCCAGGCGCTGCTCGCAGCCGGCGAGGACTTCGTTCCCGTGGTCGCACTGGTGAAAAGGCCTACAGACATGCAGGTCGGGCCCGAGGTGGTGGCCCTGGTACGCCACCACGAGAAGGGCGACTATCGCAAGGCGGCAGCCGTCCTGAACGCCCTCCCCCTGCGGGCCGTCATCCTCGAACACGAGTTTGCACTGTTCGGCGGGCCGCTGGGGGCGCACGTGCTGGAGATCCTCGGGGCGCTGCGCACCCCGGTAATCACGGTCTTTCACACCATCCTGGCCAGCGCCCCTCCCCCCATGATCGAGGTGGTTCGTCGGGTGGCTGCCGCCAGCGCCGCCGTGGTCGTCCTCTGCGAGCGGGCCCGGGAGCTCATCCCCACCCGGTTCGGCGTGCCGGCCCGGAAGGTGGTCCACCTCCCCAACGGGGTTCCGCTGCCGCCGGAGGGAAGCAGCGCGGAGTGGAAGGAGCGGCTCGGCCTGGGAGGCCGAACCGTCGCCCTGACGCTCGGCCTGCTCAGCCCGCTCAAAGGGATCGAGACGGCGCTGGACGCGGTCGCCCAGGTTGCACCGGACCACCCCGACCTGCTCTACGTCGTCGCCGGGGCCACCCACCCCGAGGAGGTCCGGGAGCGCGGGGAAGGGTACCGGGCCCGCCTCGAGGAGCAGGTGGCCCGGTTGGGCATCGGCGCACACGTGCGCTTCGTGAACCGCTACCTGACCGAGGAGGAGGTCGTCCAGTACGTGCACGCGGCCGACCTGTATGTGACGCCGTACCTGTTCATGGAGCAGACCTCCAGCGCCACGCTGGCCACCGCGGCCTTCCTGGGCAAGGCGCTGCTCTCCACGCCTTACGACTACGCCGTCGAACTGCTGTCCGACGGAGCCGGCTACCTCTCTCCGCCGGGCGACAGCGCCGCGCTCGCCCAGGGGCTCCGGCGGCTCCTGGAATCGCCGGAGGAGCGGGCCCGGCTCGGCGAGGCCGCCCGCACTCGTACGGCGGGGTTCGCGTGGCCGGTGCTGGGCCACCGGTACCGCCAGCTGATCGACGAACTGCCGGGGCGGGGCCCGGTGCTGCCACCGGCGCCGCCGATTCCGCCGGGCACGGACATCCGGGCCCGCCCCCCTGTGTTCTGGCGGGGTGCGGCGCCCAGGCGGAGGTAGGCTACGGCCCCTCCCCGGCGAGGTGGATGCCCGCCAGCCGGATGAGGTGCAGCGCGTTGCTCGTGGTGGAAACCCCCGGCCGCAGCCTGTAGTCAAAGCGGATTGCGTCGCCTTCGTAGTGCTCGCGAAAGTGGTAGTTGACGATCCGGCCGCCGCTCTCCCGCTCCAGGTCGGCCAGCTCCAGGTCGTGGGTGGAGACGAGCCCGAACGCTCCCGCCTCCTGCAGCTGGGTGATGAGCGCCCTCGCGCCCAGGTGGCGGTCGCGGGAGTTCGTGCCCTTGAAGATCTCGTCCAGCAGGAAGAAGACCGGCCCGCCCGTGCGGGCGGCTTCCACGATGCGCTTGATGCGCAGGATCTCGGCGTAGAACGACGAGATCCCCTGCTCCAGGTTGTCCTGCGTCCGCATGCAGGTCCAGAGGTGTACCCGGGAGCAGGTGAACGCCTCCGCGCAGACGGGAGCGCCGGCGTAGGCCAGCACCAGGTTCACGCCCACGGTGCGCAGGAACGTCGACTTGCCCGACATGTTGGAGCCGGTGATCAGGGCCACCCGCACCGGCTCCTTCAGGGAGAAATCGTTGCACACGCGGTCGCTCCCCAGAAGCGGGTGACCCATCACCCTCGCCTCGAGGCCGGTCTGCCGGTCTTCCAACACCTCGGGCACCGCCCAGTCAGGGTGTTCGAACCGAATCCCGGCCAGGCTCGCCACGGCCTCCACCTCGCCCAGCGTCCTCAGCCAGGTCGGGAGCAGCCGGCCCGACTCCTGCTTCCACCGCTCCAGGGCGATCATGCTGTGGATTTCCCACAGAATCAGCAGGTTCACGATGATGGCGAACGCGTTCTGGCGGCTGGAGATCCGGTCGGCCAGCCGGGAAAGGCGGCGCACCTGTCGGTACGCGGGCTCACCGTCCGCGCTCCTCAGCCGCCGCTGCCGCTCCCGCAGCCAGGGTGAGGCGAAGGACTGCCGCTCCAGCCGCTCGAGCATCGCCGCGTAGGCGCCCAGGTTCTGCGCCTGGGGGTTGACCGCGCCGAGGGCAGCCGCGCGCTCCGCCCAGCCGGCGGCAGGGCCGGCGGACCGGTAGAGCAGAATGGCGACCACCAGCCCGCCCAGCGCCGCCGCGAGGCGGGCGTTGCTGAGCCTGACTGCCGCCCGCTCCTGCCGCGCCCGCAGCCGGTCGTAGGCCGCATAGCGTCGGGCGTAAACCTCCTCCGGTCGCATGGGCACACCCCCTCTGTACATGCCTCTCTCTATTCGGGGTCGCGCTCCCGCCCGCCTGCCGTCGCGCCCTCTGCGCATGGAGCATGGCGCAGCGGCGGGCCAGACATACGGAGGAAGAAACGCAACGAGGGCGAGGCGCCATAAGGGCCTCGCCCCCACACGGGGAGAGTTCGCACTACCGCGCGATCAGCACCGGGCACGGGGCCGTGCGCAGCACCTTGTCGGACACGCTGCCCAGCAGAAGCTCCTTGATGGGGCTCAGGCCCCGGCTGCCCATCACGATCAGGTCGATGTGCTCCAGGCGGGCGAAATCCACGATCTCCTCGGCCGGCTCACCCACCTGCACCTCCGTCACCACCCGGTCCTCGGGCAGACCCAGGGCAGAGACGGTCTTCCGCAGGATGGGTTCGCCCGTGCGCCGGATCATCACGTCCATGGGCACCTCGGGCGTCACCTTGTTGCCGAACTCGTCGGTGGCGTAATAGGAGCGGGGTACGTGCGCCACGAAGAGCACGAACACCTGAGCATCATCCCGGCCGGCGCAGAGTTCGCCGGCAATGCGGGCAGCGTGGAGCGAACTGTCACTGCCATCCGTCGCCACGAGAATCCTCTTCAAGCCCAAGACCCATCCGCCTCCTCAGCAGCTCCCCTTTCACGTGGTGGGGCAACCAAGTCTCTCTATTCTTAATGTCATCATAACCCTGTGTCGGCTAGACTTTCATCCTACCTTTGACCAGTTCTAATGTAGACTCCAATGCCCAATCTTCTGAGTGGGACCAACCAGAAAAAAGAACCACCTGTTTCCACAGGTGGCTCGAATCCCAGCACTACGGATCGCCCGCCAGGCCCTCGCGAATCGCGTAGCCAACCGCCTCGGACCGGTTGCGCAGGTGCAGTTTCTCGAGGATGTGGCGCATGTGGTTCTTGACGGTGGACTCCGCAACGTAAAGCTTGGCCGCAATCTCCTTGTACGTAAGACCGGTGGAGGCGAGCCTCAGCACCTCGATCTCACGCGGGGAGAGCGGTTGCCCGTCTTCCTTGCCGGCAGCGGTCGTGCGGGGCTGACGGAACTCCTTGAGCATCTTGGCGGCCATCACCGACGAGATGGGCGCCTCGCCGGAAATGGCGGAGCGCAGAGAGGAGACCAACTCCTCGGGGCCAAGGTTCTTGAGGAGGTAGCCGTCGGCGCCGGCCTTGATCGCCTCGAAGAGGTCCTTGTCGATCTCGGACACGGTCAGAATCACGACCTTGAGATCGGGATACTGCGCCTTCAGCCGCCTCGTGGCCTCAACGCCGTCCATCACCGGCATGTTGATGTCCATCAGTACCAGGTCGGGCTTCAGCTTTGGCACCAGGTCCAGGGCCTCCTGACCATTGGCAGCCTCCCCGACGACCTCCAGATCACTGTTCGAAAGGATACTCAGCACGCCTTTCCGCAGCATGAGGTGGTCATCCACGATCAAGACTCTCATTGCTAGGGTGCCCTCCTCTCCATCTAGCAATCTACCAAGTCTACGGATTTCGGACAACCCATCAAACACCCTAGTGCACACAGCACCTTCGGGCCATTTCTCCCTATTCAAATACCATTATAGCCTAGTGTTACCCTGTCTGTAAGTACGATACACGTGGCAACGACAACCGACACGGAGATACTACCGGCAGGAGTTCATGTCGCCCTGGTCGGTCCCAGGTCCAGCACTCGGTGGGCACCCCACCGTATCCTCGGAGACGGTTGCAAAGGAGGAGGCGGGAGCGTGTACACGGAGCTGCACCTGAAACTGCTCAACGGCCGTACCATCACCATTCACGTGGAGCCGGGGTTCGACGTGGACGACCTGGAGTACGTGCCGGGCATTCGGGCCGTATCGCTGGGCAACCTGACCGTGCTCTTCGAGGGCCTGGTCTACGACGTTCGCCCCAGCCGGAAGCTGCCCGCCCGGAGCGCGACTCCGCTCCTGACGCGCTGACGCGCGCTATGGCGCAAGCCTCCCGGGGGAGCCTGTCACGGCATCCGCCAGCCCGAGCTTGCGCCTTCCTTTGTGTCTATAAGCCTGTAGACCATATCGCCGCGCGTTAGATCTCGTCCAGTGAAATCAGGCCAGTCTTAATGGCGAACTTCGTGAGCTCCACCGCGTCATGCAGGTCGAGCTTCTCCATGAGATTCGCCCGGTGCGCCTGAACCGTCTTGATCGAAATGAAGAGCTTCTCGGCGATCTGCTGGTTGGTGAGGCCATGGGCGATGAGGGTGAGGACCTCCCGCTCCCGCTCCGTCAGCTGCTCGAGCTGTGCGTGGGCCGCGCTCGTGCTGCGCGGCTCCGGAGACGGGGCCGGCGCACTGCCGCCCTGCGCCTGGAGGTTGTCCATGACCGTCCGGGCGACGTCGGGGTGAAGGATAACCTGCCCGGAGGTGACCGCTTTCAGGGCGGAGACCAGCTCCTGCGCCGCGGCCCGCTTCAGCACGTAACCCGCCGCGCCCGCCCGCAGGATCGGCAGCACATACTCCTCGCTGTCGTACATGGAGAGGATGAGCACCGGCAAGTCGGGATGGCGCTTCTTCAGCTCCTTGGTCGCCTCGATGCCGTTCATGCGCGGCATGGCGATATCCATCAGGACGGCGTCGGGCTTGAGCTGTTCCACCATCTCCAGCGCCTCAAGGCCGTCCTGCGCCTCGCCGACGACCTCGACCTCGCCGCTGGCCGACAGCAGATACCGGATGCCTTCACGGAGAATGGCGTGGTCGTCCACCAGCAAGACGCGAATCGGTTTCAAACTGCCCTTCCCCCCCTCTGCGCTCCGGCACGGTGACCCGCACGGTAGTACCCCGCCCGGGAGCGGACTCGATCTCCACCTTGCCGCCGACCAGTGCGGCCCGTTCCTGCATGCCGAAGAGGCCGAGGCCGCGGTCGCGCACCGGCTTGCCGACCGTATGCACCACGTGGAACCCGCGCCCGTCGTCGCTGACGAGGCCCGTGATCTGCCCGTTCTCCCGGGAGAGCCGCACGACCACGTTCTTCGCGCGGGCGTGCTTCACCACGTTGTTGATCGCCTCCTGGAGAATGCGGAACAGCGCCGTCTCCAGCTCCTCCGGCAGACGGTCGCTGAGCCCGCTGGTCTGCAGGTCCGCGGTCAGCCCAGCCGGCAGGACCCGCTGGTTGATGAACCAGCGCAGGGCCGGGACGAGGCCCAGGTCATCCAGCACCGACGGCCGCAGGTCCATCATCAGCCGGCGGGTCTCGTCCAGCGTGCGCTGGGCGATATCTTTCGTCAGGCGCAGCCGCTCCCGCAGGGCCTCGTCGTTGTCGCTGCCGACCAGGCGCTCCACGGCCTCCAGGTTCACCACGATCGAGGTGAGCGACTGAGCGGTCTCGTCGTGCAACTCCCGCGCGATCCGCTTCCGCTCCTCCTCCTGCGCACGCAGGATCTGCGCCGCCACGGCCTGGCGGTGCTCCGCCAGCCGGTCGAGCATCAGGTTGGCCATCTCCGTCAGCCGGGCGATGTCCGGGTCACCCTCCACCTTCGGCACGCGGGCGGAAAAATCGCCCCGGCGCACCTTGTCGAGGGTGGCGTGCAGGGTGAAGAGAGGATGGAACGCAAGCCGGAGCAACGCGTAGTTCACCCCGAGGGAGACGGCGAGGCCCACAGCGATCAGGCCAATCTCCCAGGCCGGCGAGTGCGCCTCGCCGTGCCAGAAGTGCGTCGCGATCAGCACCGCCGAAACCGATCCGATCACCACGATGGCGGCGTTGGCCACCAGCACTTTGGTGAAGAGGCTGGTCCGGCTATGCAGGTACGTGAACAGCCGCATCTAGACCTCCACAACCTCAAAGGTATACTCGGTGCTGGCGGTCTTGTTCACCATATGCAGCACGCCGCAGTACTTCTCATCGATGTAATCCAGGGCCTTCTTCACCTTCGCCGGGTCGATCCCGCGGCCGTAGAGCCGGTAATGCATGACCACCTTGGTGAAGACCATAGGATCGGTATCGGCCTGCTCGGCCTCCACGCTGATGTCGATGCGCTCCACGTCCTGGCGCATCTTCTTCATCAGCGTGATCAAGTTGGAACCGCTGCAGGCGCCCAGGCCGAGGCAGACCAGTTCCTTGGCCCGCGGCCCCACGGGGTTGCCATTCTCGTCGCTGCCGATGCTGAGCCGCACCCCGCCGCCGGTGACGGCATCAAACACGTAACCGGAGCCGGACCAGGTCATCTCCGCCCTGTGCGTCATCCCCGTCTCATCCTCTCGCGTCATCTCCCCCGGCGCGGGGCATGCCCCATGCGCTTCCGGTCCGCGCCCGATGCGCAACGGTCCACAAAATATAAACTGAAAGGAGGAATTCGCCCCCGCCCCGCTGGAACCCTGCCGGGGCCTGGTCTGTTCTATCTACTCCTTGGACGGTACAAACTGAGGTTTGGATATTCGTGTGCAGGTGTGCGCCGAAAGGCGCACGCCTGCCTACCCCATTCCGGCGGCGTCCGGCGCGGCTGCAGCCCGGCCCCGGATCGTCGCGATGCCCGTCGCCACGAGGTAGAGCGCCACCACTGCGGAGCCGCCCTGGTCCACGTGCCGGGTGAGAGGGGCCGCGGGTGCCGCCGCGACGCAGGCCAGGGCCGCCGTCACGCAGGCGTCCACCAGCGTCTTGGCCCGGTAGAGCCGGCTCTGCACCGCGAGAATCGCGTCCGGCCGTTCCCGGTTCAGCCTGCTGTAGCGCCACCAGAACCACCCGTTGGTGGTCACCCCCAGCACGGCGATGATAAGCCCGGGGATAACGTTCCCCTTCTCTGCGCGCGTTGATAACAGCGCCACCAGGAGCATGGCCGCCCCCGAGAGGCACATGGCCGCGCCCACCCCGAAGTTGGCGGCCCGCTCCAGCCGCTCCTTCCGGGCCGGGTCGGGGGTGGCGCTGCCGTGCACGACCCGGTAGACGGCCCACGACACGATGATCGCCACCAGCTCGGCCGTACGGCGCACGAAGTCAGCCAGCTGCGTGGCCGAGCGGCCCAGCAGCAGCCCGATGCCCACCACGACCGGGCCGGGCGAACTCAGCACCACCGAGGCGAGGAGCGTGCGCTCACCAGACGTGCTCTGCACGGCGTCACACTCCCCACAGGCGGACCAGCGCGATCAGCACGGCCGCCGCCGCAAGCGGACAAGTGAGCGTGTCCAGGCCGCGCCGGGAGTACAGTTCCACCAGGGCCGTGACCGCCGCCGTCGCCGCGGCGATCAGCAGGGATGCATACCCGCCCGCCGCGCCGTGCAGCGAGAGCACGGCCGCCACGCACAGGAACGACGCGGCGAACATGGCCGTTGTGCCCTCCAGGGACTTGTTTCCCGGGAGCAGCCCCGTCTCGATGCGGTGCTTCCCAAAGCGGGTGCCCACCAGGGCGGCCGCGGCGTCGCCCGAGCCCCAGGCGAGTACCGCGGCGACCACCAGGTACCTCTCGCCGGCCCAGCCCCAGCAGACGAGGAACAGGGCCACGAACATCGTGAAGGCCAGCACCAGGCTGCTTTTGATCTCGCCCTGCCTGCGCTCGGTGAGCAGTTCGGTGTAGTCCGGGACGTAGCGCTCGGCGAGGGCGAGCAGCGGGTAGACCGCCGCCGCGAACGCCGCAGCCGCTGCGGCCGCCGCCCACCACGTGGGGAACGCATAGGCGAACACGAACACGGAGCCGACCAGAATGAGATGCAGGGTCTTGCGGAAGACCTCCCTGGGAACCCGGGCGAGGCGGTGCAGGAGCAGCGCACTCGCCGCGCAGACTGCGAAGTAAGCCAGCAGTTTCCCGAACGATGTCGCAAAGGCCAAACCCATTATGTATAACCCCCGCGGTGGGTCTCACGCCAGCAGACGCCCTGATTATGGAGCCCAATCGCCCGCCGGTCAACTCCCTCCGGGGGACAAAGTACCAGCCGCCCCCCGGCCTGTGAGGCTGGCGAGGACGGACGGCTGCGCGGCGGAACCCCGGAGGAAACGCCCGCTGGGGCGGCGAACCCTGTGCCATCCGCTTTCTTACAGGAGGTGGGCGATCCGTGACCAGCCCGACCGACGCGCTGGCCCGCCTGGCCGAAAGCTTCTCCGGCACCATCGGGGTGTGGGCCCGGGACTTCCAGACCGGCAAGGTCATCCAGTTCGGAGCGGCGGAGGAGTCGTTCCCCAGCGCCTCGACGATCAAGCTGGCCATCTTCTACGAACTGATGCGCCAGGCCGGCGAGGAGAGGCTGAGCCTGGACGAGATGCGGGAACTGAAGGCCGAAGAGAAGGTGCCCGGCTGCGGGGTTCTGCGCGACCTCACGCCCGGCATCCGGCTGCCCCTGCGCGACCTGGCCACCCTGATGATGACGATCAGCGACAACACCGCTTCCAACATGTGCATCGATGCGGTGGGAATCGAGGCGGTCAACCGGGCCATGGACGACCTGGGCCTCAGCGGTCTCCGGCTCCGTTTCAAGTTCTTTCGCGCCCTGCCGGGCCACCCGGTCAACTCGGCGGTACCGGCCCAGCTCGGGCAGCTGATGGACCGGATCGTGCGGCACGAGGTGCTCACCCCCGCCGCCTGCGAGGAGATGCTGGCCGTGATGAAGCGGGTGCAGTGCCCCTTCGCTGCCCGCTACCTCCCCGGTGGCGCGCAGTACGACCGGCCGCCCGAGGGTCCCGTCATCGCCGCCAAGTTCGGCATGATCACGGGCTGCCGGCACGAGGTGGGCGCCATCTGGAAGGGAGACCGCGGCTTCGTCTACTGCGTGATGACGAAGGACTGCCAGGACGAGCGGCCGGTGGAGGACAACGAGGGGCTGCTGGCCGTGGGCCGGGCGGTGAAGATCCTGTACGACTGCTTTGTAGCTTGAGGGAACCCGACCCTGCCCCACTCTGCGAAACAGGACCCCTGAGGCTGCGGCCTCAGGGGTCCTGCCGTGCGCGCAGACAGCACCTCTGCCTAGTCCTTCTTCCGCTCCCGCGGCTGGAGCACCTCGTCCACGATGCCGTACTCCCGGGCCTCCTCGGCCGACATCCACCGGTCGCGCTCGGAGTCTTCCTTCACCTTCTCCAGGGGCTGGCCGGTGTGCCTGGCGATGATCTCCGCCAGCTTCTCCTTGGTGTGCAGCAGTTCCTTCGCGGTGATCTCGATGTCGGTCACCTGGCCGCCGATGCCGCCCTTCACCCAGGGCTGGTGGATCAAGACGCGCGCGTGGGGCAGGGCGTAGCGCTTGCCGGTGCCGCCGGCCAGCAGGACGGCGCCCATCGAAGCCGCGATGCCGATGGCGTAGGTGTTCACCCGCGGCTTGATGTGCTGCATCGTGTCGTAGATCGCCAGACCGGCGCTCGTGATGCCGCCGGGGGAGTTGATGTACATGTTGATGTCCTTGTCGGGGTCGTCGCTCTCCAGGAAGAGCAGCTGCGCCGTCACGGCATTGGCCACCTGGTCGTCGATGCTGGTGCCCAGGAAGATGATGCGGTCCTTGAGCAGGCGGGAGTAGATGTCGTAAGAGCGCTCGCCCCTGCTCGTCTGCTCAATCACAATCGGGATAACCTGATTCCACGCCGTTCTCTCCATGACCGACTCTCCTTCAGAACAGGGGCTGCGCCGCCCCCGCCTTCTTTCCTTATCTTTTCATTGCCTAAGACGACGCGAATCAGTCCGCGGATGCTGTCGGTTCCGGCGCCGGGCCGACGGTCACGATCGTCAGCCGGTCCGGCCTGAGGTATCGCGCCGCCACCTCCTGTAACTTCTCCCCGGTGAGGGCGGCCACCTCCCGGGGATAGCGCTCCACCCAGTCCAGGCCGAGGCCGAACCGCTCCATCTCGGCCATGCGGGCTGCGATGCGCTCGGGCGCCTCGTTCTGCACGGCCGGGTAGCCCGCCAGGAAGTCCTGCAGGGCCTCCAGCTCGGCGGCCGGCACCGGTTCGCTGGCCAGGCGGCGCAGTTCCGACAACAACACGTCCACCGCGAAGTCCAGGCGGGCGGGGTTCACGCCCAGGTGAGCCGTCCAGGGCGCCGGCCCGCTGGTCCCGGCGAACAGCGCGTACTGGTAGTAAGACACGCCGTAACGCTCCCGCACATCCCGAAAGAGGCGGCTGCTCACGGGCGTTCCGTTGCCGCCGAACAGCGTCGCCAGCACCTCCAGGGCCAGGTAGTCGGGGTGGGTCCGGCCGACCAGCGGCCAGCCGAGGGCGATGTCGGTCTGGCTCTTGCCGGCCAGCGTCACGTGGCTGCGGCCGCCCTCCGGGATCGGCACCGCCGGGATCGCGGGCCTTCCCGCCCCGCCGCTCCACCCGGCCAGGGCGGCCTCCAGGGCGGCAGTGACCCGCTCGGGGTCGATGTCGCCCACCACGGTGATCACGGCGTCCTTTGGGCCGTAGTGGGCCCGGTGAAAGGCGGCCAGGTCGCGGGCGGTAAGGGCGCTGAGCGTGGCTTCGGTGCCCTGGACGGCGTGCCGGTAGGGATGGCCCGGCGGATACAGCCGCTCGGTCAGCCGTCGCGAGGCCACCGTGCGCGTGTCGTCCTCGGCGCGCCGGACGGCCACCAGCATCTGCGTGCGCACCCGCTCCAGTTCGTCAGCGGGGAAGGTGGGACGCCGGACCACCCCGGCCAGCAGCTCCAGCCCCCGCTCCAGGTCCTCCGGCAGGCACTTGAGCGAGGCGACGGCGGTCTCACGCCCCGCATCGACCCGGAGCACCATCCCCCGCGCGTCGGTCTCCACCGCCAGTTCGGCCGCCGAGCGGCCCTCGCTGCCCCGCGTGAGCATCGCCGCCACCATCTGGGCCAGGCCCGCCTGCGCCTCCGTCTCCCACACCGCGCCGGCCTCCATCTGCACCCGCACGAAGACGCTGGGCACGGAGGGTGCCGGGAGGACCAGCAGTGCGGCGCCCGAGGAGAGCGTCCGGCGGATGACCCGCTCGGGGGAGAGCACCGGCCGGGCGGGTGCGGCGTCCGGGCGCTCCGCGGGGCGGCTCGCCGGCCTCTGGTAGGCGGGCGTCGTCCCCAACTCGCCGGCCCCCTCCGCCCGGCGCCCCGCAGGGGCGGGGGCGGCGCCGGCGGAAGCCGTGCGCCCGACCGGCTCGAACCGGGCCACGGTGCGCCGCCGGGGCTGCAGGTAGGTGCGCGCCACCCGCTGCACGTCGGCCGGCGTCACCGCCTCCAGCTCCGCGAGGGCCCGGTCGAAGTGCTCCACGCCCCGGGTGAGCGCCGTGCTCCCCAGCTGGACGGCCTGGTGCATGGCCGACTCCAGCGCGTACAGGTAGGCGGTCCGCACCTGCTTCTGCGCCCGGGCAAACTCCTCCTCATCCACGGGCCGCTCCCGCAGGGCCTCCACCTCGGCAAAGAGCCTCGCTTCCAGATCGTCCAAGGCCACGCCCGGCGCGGGGGTGGCCGAGAGCAGGAAGAGACCCGCGTACTGCAGGGCCCGCGGCGAGGCGCTCGCCGCGACAGCCAGGCCCGGCTCCACCAGTTTCCGGTAGAGCCGGCTGGACCGGCCCGCGGTTCCCCCCTGGCTCCCCAGCGACGGACTGCCGGCCAGCAGACCACTCAGCACCATCAGGGCCGGCTGATCGGGGTGGGACGCCTCCGGGATCTTGTACCCGGCCAGCAGGATGGGGTGCGGGCCCGGGCGCCGCACGGTGACCCGCCGCTCCTCCGCCTGCTCGGGCTCGGCGACTGCGGGCGGGGGCACCGGGTCGCCGGACGGGATGGAGCCGAAAAACCGCTCGGCCAGCGCAAAGGCCCGGTCCGCCGCCACATCGCCCACGATGACCAGGGTGGCGTTGCTGGGCCGGTAGTAGCGGCGGTAGTGGGCCTCCAGCGCGTCGGAGGTCATGGCGCCGATGTCAGCCTTGCTGCCGATGATCGGGTTCCGGTAGGGATGAACCTGGTAGGCCGTGGCCATGAAGGCCTCCTGCAGCCAGAAGGAGGGCTGGTTCTCGCCCCCTTCCCGTTCGCTCGTGATGATCCCCCGTTCCCGCACGGTGAGGTCGGGGTCGAAGGTCATGGCCGTCATCCGGTCGGCCTCCACCTCCAGGGCCCAGGCCAGGTGCTGGGCGGGCAGGACCTCGAAGTACGCCGTGTAGTCGTACGATGTGAAGGCGTTCCAGAGGCCGCCGCGGCGCTTCACCCCCTCCTCCAGCGCCCCGTACGGAAAGCGGGGCGTTCCCTTGAACATCATGTGCTCCAGGAAATGGGAGATTCCTGTCTGGCCCGGAGCGTCGTCGCGGCTGCCCACGCCATACCAGACCATGGCCGCGACCACCGGTGCGTGTCGGTTCTCGCGCACGAGCACGCGCAGGCCGTTGGCCAGGCGCGCCGCCCGGGTCGGTGCAAATCTGTAGCCCATCGGCACCCTCCTCTACTCGCCGCGTGTGCGGGCTCTCCGCTCCGCCCACCAGGCAACTGCCAGGCCGGCGGCCGGCAGGAGCAGCAACCCCAGCCCCCACGAGAGGGCCGACAGCACGTGCGGGTTGCCGGCGAGCTGCCGGATGTACTGAACGACAGCCATGACGAACAGGACGATAATCAGGAGGCCAATCAACTGACGAAACCGGTTCTTGAGCACGGGCTTGCGTCCCCTCTAACCTGTGTTTCCCATTGCGGCTTGCAGATCCCCGGGCGAGTGGTTCCGGCCGCGGGTGGGCTTCAGCGTTAGGACGCCGCTGATTGACATCCGGATACTTGGACTCCCTCTCCGCGAGCGCCTGGCCCAATCGGACTACGACGATGAGTGTGAACGGTTACACGGCTCATCGTCCCAAGGAGGGCCGGCGCATCTCCTGACGGCCTCCATACCGAGCGCAGTTTGTCTATTCCGTTCACTCCCGTTGACAGCGGTTTCCGAACAAGGCTATTATGGTGGTGTAAACGGTTACATCCATTTCAGCTCCGAGCAACGAACGGCTGTCGGAGCACTTAGCTGAGGGAGACGGACTCATGCGTTTTCATGCCGCTTTGCTGGGCAACGGCCACACTGCAGCGCTGGTTGAACCCGACCTTTCCCTATCCTGGCTCTGCATTCCACGCTTCGACAGCCAGCCGCTCTTCGCCGCGGCCCTTGACCCCCGCCGGGGCGGCAGCCTGCGGCTCCAGGTGGAGGTCGATGGCCGGCCCGTGGCCCTCGCTCTCGTACACCAGGAATACGTGGACCGCTCGGCCGTGCTGCGGACGGAAGTGGCGGGCGACGGGATCCGCCTCGTGAGTACCGATTTCATGCCCTGGGGCAAGCACGGCCTGGTGCGCCGGATCAGGGTGGACGCCCCCGGCCGCCGGGTATGTCTCCGTCTGACCGCGGATCCGGTGCGGTCGGTCCACCTGCCCGTCAGTCGGGAGGAGGGACTGCTGCGCACCGCCGACGGCACGTTGCTCATCCGCGGCGAAGGCCTCGACCCTGTGGGGGAAGAAGCACGGGTCTACCTGGCCTGGGGCGGAACGACCGACGCGGCGCTGGCCGCCCTGAGGGAGGTGCAGACCGCCTCGGCCGAGGCTGAACTGGCCCACTGGGCAGACTGGATTGCTGCCGCCCGCAGGCCCCTTTCCGTTCCGCCCGCGTGGGCGGAGGCCTATTGGCGCAGCTTGGTGGTGCTCCGACTCCTGACCTACGAACCCACGGGGGCGCCCGTTGCAGCGGCCACCGCGTCGCTGCCGGCCATCCCGGGCGGAGACCACCAGTGGGACTACCGGTACCTGTGGCTGCGCGACGGCTACTACACCGCCATGGCCTTCGACGCCGCAGGGCTCCACCGGGAGGCCCGCCGTTTCTACGACTTCTGCTTTACCCTCCAGGGGCCGGACGGCCACTGGCAGCAGCCGCTGTATACCGTTGACGGGCAAACCCCCCACGAGCATCTGATCGATGACCTGGCGGGCCCGGGGGGCGAGGTGCCCGTGCGGCTGGGCAATGCCGCATCCGGCCAGCTCCAGCTTGACAACGAGGGCAGCATTCTGCACGGGCTCTGGTTCCACTACCGCTGCAGCGGCGACAAGGATGCGCTCCTCCGCCACTGGGAGGGCGTCCGCCGTGCGGCCGAATGGACCCTGGCGAACTGGCAGCGGCGGGAATCGGGCATATGGGAAATTCGCGAGTACACGGGGCACTGGGTGCACGGCAAGGCGATGTGCTACGCCACCCTCACCTCCGCCGCCCGCATCGCTCGCACATTGGGATATGCGGAGGAGGCCGGTCGGTGGGCTGAAGCTGCCCGCCGGATCGCGGCGGTCACGGTGGAACGGGGCTGGGACCGCGAGCGCCAGGCCTACGTGCGCCACTGGGGGGCCGAACCCCCCACCGTCGCCCCCATGGACATCTCCGTGCTGGCCCTGGTCTTCTACGGGCTGCTGTCGCCCCATGATCCGCGCATCCGCAGCACGGTGGAGCACATGTACCGTCCGGCCGACGACGGGGGACTTCTCCTCTACGGCGGGGTCTGCCGGTGGGAGAACGCCGCGGTGCCCTTCTACCTCCCCACCTTCTGGCTCGCCCGTTACCACCTGATGGCAGGCGAGATGGATCGGTGCGATCAGTGGGTCGAGGCCTGCCTGAAGGCGGCCACCAGCCTGCGGCTGATGGCCGAGCATTTCGACGGCCGCGACGGCACCCAGTGGGGCAACTTCCCCCAGGCTTTCAGCCACGAGGAGATCGTCCGGCTTGTCATCGAACGGTCGCAGGGCTGGACGTTCTTCGACTGGGAGTTCCAGGATTGAGGTGATGCCCGTGGCTGGGCCGACGATTCGGGACGTGGCCCGTCTCGCCGGGGTTTCGGTCGCCACCGTCTCGCGCGTGCTCACCGGCTCGGCGCCCGTGGCTCCGGCCACTCGGAAGCGGGTGGAAGAGGCGATGGCGCAACTCGGCTGGCGGCCCAACAGCACGGCTCGCAGCCTGGTGCGGGGGCGCACGGGCCTGTTCGGCGTGATCGTGCCCGACGTCGCCAACCCGTTTTTCGGCGAGCTGGCCACGGCGATGGGCTCGACGGCGGACAGCCTGGGCGTGCAACTGGTGCTGTTCCAGACCAGCTTCGCTGAAGAGCGCGATGTCCTCGCCCTCCGCCTCTGCAACGAGCACCGAGTCGACGCGGTCATTTACACTTCCGGAACCGTGGGCGACGGGCACAGAGAGGCGTTTCGTCAACTCGGACGCCCCGTGGTCCTGGCGGCGACCTTCGACCCGCAAGGCACAGCCCCCGGCATCCTCGTGGACTCGGAGGTGGGCGCCCGGATGGGGGCGCGCTACCTCCTCCAACTGGGCCACCGGCGCATTGCGCTCGTGGGCGGGCCGATGACCGACACGGTCTCTGCCGGCCCCCGTTGGACCGGCTGGCGCAGCGAGCTGGCCGCCGCAGGGTGCCTGCCCCCACCGGAATGGCAGATGGAAGTGGGCTGGAAGCACGAATACGGCTATCAGGCAGCAGTTAAGCTGCTGCGAGGGCGGAACCGGCCCACCGCCGTGCTGTGCCACTCCGACGTCATCGCCCTGGGGGTGATGGCGGCGGCGGCCGACATGGGCGTCTCCGTGCCGCACGAACTGTCGGTCATCGGCTTCGACAACATCTACCTGGCAGGCCTCTCCCGACCGTCGCTCACCACCATCGGGCAGCCCATCAGCCGCATCGGTCGGGAAGCGGTGCGCCTGGCCGCCCGGCTGGTGGCCGGCGAACCGGCCCCAGCCACCCGCTGGCACACGCCGGAACTGGTCGTGCGCGGCTCCACCTCCACGCCGCCGGCAGACCGGTGAGCGGGCGGCCGTATCCCCCTGCAAGCAAGTGTGGCCGGGCCGGGCACGGGGGAACACAATTCAGCCCCGTGGCTGCAGGCCCGAGCCCTGAATCACTCGCATCAACCCAAAACCCCGAAGGAGGGCAGAACCGTGCGACGCAAGTATTGGCTTCTCTCCCTCGTGCTCGCAGGCTCCCTCGTGCTGGCCGCATGCGGCGGACAGTCACAACCATCCCAGTCGACAGCCCCTGACACCGGCAGCAACACGTCTCAGACCCAGACCAATCAGTCCACCCAGTCCACGAGTTCTCAGAAGAAGACGGTCACGATTCTGGGCGCCGTGGTCGGCGTCGAAGAGGCAGGTTTCCTGGACGCGATTGCCGACTTCGAGGCGGCCCACCCCGATATTGACGTCCAGTACACCGGTACCAGCGAGTTTGCGACCCTGGTCGAAGTCAAGGTCCAGGGCGGCGACGCCCCCGACATCGCCATGTTCCCGCAGCCCGGCGGCGCCCAGCGCATGGCCGAGCAGGGCCAGCTCGTTCCCATGTGGCCCGAGCTGGAGAAGCTGGTTGACCAGAACTACGAGCCAATGTGGAAGGAGCTGGGCACCTTCAACGGTACCCCCTATGGCGTCTTCCACCGCGTGAACGCCAAGGGCTGGTTCTGGTACAACAAACCCGCCTTTGAGGCCGCCGGCTATCAGGTCCCCAAGACCTGGGACGAGCTGATGGACCTGATGGCGCAGATGCGGCAGACCGGCATCGCCCCGCTCTGCGAAGGTATCGCTGACGGCGACGCGACGGGCTGGAAGGGCACCGACTGGATCGAGTCGATCCTGCTGCGTACCCAGTCGCCCGAGACCTACGACAAGTGGGTCAGCCACGAGTTGAAGTTTAACTCCCCGGAGGTCCGCAAGGCCTTCGAGCTCCTCGGCGACATCTGGATGACCGAGGGCAACGTGTACGGCGGCGTGCCGGCCATCGCCTCGGGGGACGTGCAGGACGTGGCCCAGGGCCTGTTCACCGATCCGCCGCAGTGCTGGCTGCACTTCCAGGGCAGCTTCGTGACGGGCTTCTTCCAGGAGGATGTCCAGAAGGATCTCGACAACAAGGTCGGCGTCTTCATCATGCCGCCCATTGACCCGAACGTGGAGCCCGGCCTTGCCGTAGGCGGTGACATCCTCGTCGTCTTCAAGGGCCACGATCGCCCCGAGGTCAAGGAGTTCATGGAGTGGATCGCCTCCGTCGACTCCACGAAGACCTGGGCAGCCAAGGGCGGCGCCCTGTTCCCGCACAAGGGTCAGGACCTCTCCATCTATCCGACCGAACTGGAACGCACCATGGCGGAGACGATCATCAACGCCAAGGCCGGCCGCTTCGACGGGTCTGACTCGATGCCCGCCGAGCTGAACCGGGCGTTCTGGACCGGCATCACCAACTGGGTGACCGGCGCAGCCGACCTGGATACGGTACTGCAACAGATCGACGCCTCCATGGAGTAATCAAAGGGGCGAGTGGCCGGGCGGGTACACCCCGTGTGCCCGCCCGGCCTAGCCCCCGCCCCCGCTACCTGCCCCGGACCGATCCGCTTGCAGAGGAGGAGCGTCATGCGATACGGAACCGAGCCGTCGCTGCGGCGCAGCCGCCGCCTGCCGATGTCGAGCCCGCTGATGAAGGGCTCGTTGCTTGCCTTGGCCACTGTGTTCAGCGTGTGGGTCCTGGGACGGACTTTCCTGTTCCTGCGCGACGCCGCCCTCCCGCAATGGTTCCTGGCCCTGGCGGCCATCGTATGGGGTGTGGGCGGGTCCATGCTGCTCTTCACCCTGCTGGCCAACTTCGTGGAGCAGTTCCCTCCGCGGTGGCGGCGGGGGCTGGTACCCCTGGTGTTCGTGGGCCCCGCGGCGGCCATCGTGGTGATCTACCTGGCCCTGCCGGCCCTGCGGACCCTGATCCAGAGCTTCTACGACGCCAAGGGCGAGAACTTCGTCGGCCTGGCCAACTACGTCTACGCCTTCACCAGCCAGGAGATGCTGGTCTCGTTTCGGAACAACTTCCTCTTCTGGCTCCTCTTCGGCACGGGGTTCAGCGTGATCCTCGGCCTGATCGTGGCCGTGCTGGCCGACCGCACGCACCCGGTGTTTGAGCGGATCGTCAAGGCGGTCATCTTCATGCCGATGGCGATCTCGATGGTGGGCGCGTCGGTCATCTGGAAGTTCGTGTACGAGTACCGGCCGGCGGGCGTCAACCAGATCGGCCTCCTGAACGCGGTGCTCACGGCACTGGGCGGCGAGCCGCGGGCCTGGCTCTTGACTCCCTTCTGGAACAACCTCTTCCTGGTGGCCATCTTCATCTGGCTGCAGACCGGTTTCGCCATGGTCGTCTTCTCGGCCGCCATCAAGGCCGTACCGGAGGAACTGCTGGAGGCGGGGCGCATCGACGGGGCCAACGAGGTCCAGGTCTTCCTTCACATCACGCTGCCGAACATCCGGGGATCGGTGCTCACCGTCACCACCACCATCATCCTGGTCGCACTCAAGATCTTCGACATCGTGCAGTCGATGACGGGCGGCAACTACGGCACGCAGGTGATCGCAAACGTGCAGTACACGCAGATGTTCCGGCTGTTCAACTACGGCCGGGCCGCAGCGGTGGCCATGGTGCTGCTGGCGGTCGTTCTGCCCATCATGATCTACAACCTGCGTGACTTCAGCAAGCGGACGGAGGCGTTCTGATGAGCAGGAATTCGCCTGCAAGCGTGCAGCGCAGGAAGTCTCACCTGACGCCGGGACGCATCTTGGTGTATGCCATCCTGATCTTCCTGGTTGTCATCTGGATTACGCCCACTCTCGGCCTGCTTGTCAGCTCGTTCCGCCCGGCCGAAGACGTGCGCAGCACAGGCTGGTGGACGGTCTTCACGCAGCAGTCCGAGGCGAGGTTCACCCTCGATAACTATCGCCACGCCCTGGGGCTGCCGGTCCAGGGCCAGGTGAATCCCCGCTACAAGACCGTCGGCCTGCAGAACGCCATCCTGAACTCCCTGGCGGTGGCGATCCCCTCCACCGTCATCCCCATCCTGATCGCGGCCATCGCCGCTTACGGCTTCGCCTGGATCCGCTTCCCCGGCCGGCGGTGGCTCTTCATCCTCATCGTCGGGTTGATGAGCGTACCCTTGCAGGTTTCGCTGATTCCGATCCTGCGGGACTACATCAAGATCGGGCTCAACGGCACCTACCTGGGCGTCTGGCTCGCCCACACCGGCTTCGGCCTGCCGCTGGCGGTCTACCTGCTGTACAACTACATCAGCACGATCCCCCGCGACATCTTCGAGTCGGCCTTCATCGACGGGGCGAGTCACTTCACCATCTTCACGCGGCTCATCCTGCCGCTCTCCACGCCGGCACTGGCCTCCTTTGCCACCTTCCAGTTCCTCTGGACGTGGAACGACCTGCTGGTGGCGCTGGTCTTCCTCAGCGCCGATTCGAGCACGCAGGTGCTCACCCAGCGACTCCTCGGCCTGATGGGCTCCTTCGGCCAGGACTGGCACCTGCTCACGGCCGGCGCGTTCATCTCGATGATTCTCCCGCTGACGGTCTTCTTCTTGCTGCAGCGCTACTTCGTGCGGGGCCTCACGGCGGGTTCGGTAAAGGAGTAACAGCACAATGCCGGCGGGGAAGGGTTCACCCTTTCCCTGCTTGACGTTTATGGTTCCGCTGTAACCCCGGTGGTCCGCCATACGCGGTGCCGGGGTCACCGCATCCCCTCGACCACCAACAGGTCCCGCCACCGCCGGACGCGCTCGGCCTGCCGCTCGTGCTTGCGCCGGGTGTAGACCCGTTCCAGATCGCCCAGCATCCGGTGGAGCATCACCCGGATGCTGCAGGGCGCCAGGACGCGGCCGGTCGTGATCACGCCGCGCCGGCGCAGCAGGTTGCTGAGCGCCTCGTGCCGGTAAATGTATCCGTTGTTGTAGCAGTCGATGTACGCCGGCTGGTCCGGCTGCTCGTAGAGCGCCAGGAAGTGGTCGGGCATGGCGACGCCATAGACCGGCAGGCCCGCCCGCCTCCCCACCAGGATGTAGACGGCCGCCAGGGCGATGGGCACGCCCCGCCGCTGCTCCAGCACGGTGGGCAGGAAGTGGTGGTCCGGGTTGCCGAACTCGCCGCCCCGGAAGCGGAGGTTGTCGAACAACACCTCGCTCATGGCGCGCAGGCCGCCGATGACCGGCACCTGGGCGCGCACGCTGCCGGCCACCGCGTCCAGGAACGAGGCCACCTTCCCCTCCTGCCCCTCGCTGCCGCCCAGCGCGGCGAGGAGCATGCACCCGTGCTCCAGATCCATGGCCTCCTCCTCCTGCTGGACGTAGCGCACCCAGCGCTCCTCCAGGGCCGCGAGGCGCAGTTCCTCGAGCAGGGCACGGGCCCGGCCCCGCAGGCGCGGGTCCGGGTGGTCGAAGGCCGCCTCCAAGAAGGGCACCGCCGCGGCGCCGGCGCGCAGGAGTGCGTCCCACGCCGTCCGGGCGATGCCCTCGTGCTCATCCGCGAGCAGGCTGACCAGCGCCCGGAGCTCACCTTCGCTGCGCATGCGGTCTCAGCGCTCCTCCACCTCGAGGTTGTACCGCTCCAGGAATTCGATGACCGCCCGCGTGACCTGCGTGGGGGTCGAGGCGCCGGAGGTGACGGCCACCTTCCGCTTCCCCTTCAGCCACGCCGGGTCGATGTCGTCCACGCTGTCGACGAGATACGCCTCCCGGCCGGCCCGCTCACGGGCCACCTGTACCAGCCGGTTCGAGTTGTTGGAGCGGCGGTCGCCCACCACCAGCACCAGGTCGGCCTCCGGCGCCATGCGGGCCACGGCCTCCTGGCGCAGCTGGGTGGCGAGGCAGATCTCGTTGTAGATCTCCGTCTGCGGCCAGCGCTCCTTCACCTTCGCCATGAGCCTCTGGGTGTCCCACTGGGAGAGCGTGGTCTGGTTGGTCACCGCCAGTTTCTGGTCCGGCGGGAAGGAGAGCGCCTCCAGGTCCTCCTCCCGCTCAATGAGGTGGACATGGCCGGGCGCCACCCCCACCGCCCCCTCCGGCTCGGGGTGCCCCTTCTTGCCGATGTAGATGACCTCGTACCCCCGGCTCACCAGCTCGGCGATGAGGTCGTGGGTCTTCGTCACGTCCGGGCAGGTGGCGTCGACCACGTGCAGTCCCTTCTCCCGGGCCCGGATCTTCACCGCGGGCGACACGCCGTGGGCGGTGAAGATCACGGTCCCCTCCTTCACCTGCTCCAGCAGGCGGAGGCGGTCCTCGCCGTCCAGCGTGATCACCCCGAGCGACTCCATCTCCTCCACCACGTGGCGGTTGTGCACGATCTGCCCCAGCACGTAAATCGGCCGGGGCACGCTGGGGTCCCGGGCCACGCGGCGCACCAGCTGGATCGCACCCACCACGCCGTGGCAGTAGCCCCGGGGGGTAATCTTGATGACATCCATGCAATCGTGCCCCCCTCTGCTCTGGCCGGGCGGCCTTCAAACCCGCCGCAGTACGCAAACCCGCCGTGGCCTCTCCGTCACGGCGGGCTGCACTGCGTTCCTGTTAGTGGCCGTGCCCGTGGCCGCCCTCGCCGGCGCCGGTCGGCTCCGTCTTCCCGTTGATCGACAGGGCCAGGATCACCACCAGCGAGGCCACGACCCAGCCGACGACCCACAGCCAGAAATTCACCGGAGACCCTCCCATCCACCGGAGAATCGCACGTTGTGACTCTATTCTCCCCCAGAACCTCCTCCCTGGCAAGCCCCCGATCGACCGCCGGAGGGTGGGCCCCGAGGGCGCCGGCGGTCGCACGCGCTTCCGGCGCTGCCAGGCTGGGCACCGGCACCGGCCATGCAGGCGGCTCCCCGGCGTCGCCCGCGGGGCGTGCCTCTCACGCCTCAGCGACTCAACGAGCGCACTTCGAGGCCCGCGGGGGTCAGGATGTGGAGGTGGTCGCCGACGATCGCCACATCCACAGGCACGTCGGAGAGGAGCTCCGTGTACCGTTCCGCACCTTCGGCATCGATGACCCAGACCCCGACGCCCTCGCCGGACTGCGCCACCACCGCGGCCATGTCGCCTCCGGCCGAACTCACCGTGTTCAGGATCACCCCGCCGTCGCCGGCCTCGGCCACCCAGAGCGGCTGGCCGGTGGCCTCCTCCAGCAGGGTCGCGGTCTCCGCATTCCAGGCGAGCACGTGACCGCCGGCCGCCACGGCGTGGGTTGCGGCGAAAGGAAGGGTCCAGAGGAGCTCGCCGGAAGTGCGGTCATACACCTCGCTGCCGGCCGCGACCTGGCTGCCGCCCGACAGGAAGGCGAGGGCTGAACCGCCGGCGGTGGTCTGGTCCAGGATCTGGTTGCCGGTGGCGTCATAGACCCGCAACCGGGGCGTGCCGGCGGTGTCGCTCAGTCCGGCGAGCGCACCGTCCTCCGCCAGGGTGATGGCGTCAAATCGCATCCCGCGGAGGCGGAACGCCTGCGTATCGCCTGCGTAGACCGTGACGCCGTCGGCATCAGCCACCGCCGTCCGGTCGAACGCCACGGAAACCTGAAGCGGGGCCGAATCCGTCGCAAGCACGCCGGAGAGCTGTCCACCCGCTCCGTAGCGGGCGATCACGCCGTCTCCGACCACCACCGCTCCATCGGCCGCTCCGTCTGCGAAAGCAGCCGGTGCGTAATCGAGGGGCTCTTCGGCGGTGACGTTGCCGTGCTGATCGACGACCCTCAGCGACGTGGAAGTGAGCAGCGCCACGCTGCCGTCGGACAGAACAGTCAGGTCCAACATCGCAGGCGCGGCCGACATCACGGTAACCCGTGGTTCACCGGTGCTCTCGTGGCTCTCCGCCTGCGCTGCGCCCTGGGCTTCCGGGCCAGCCGCATACAGCGCCTTCACCTTGAGCTCCAGCTTCACAGGCTCGCCCGGGGGCAGGGCGCTCAGCGCAAAGAGGGGTTCAGCCGTGAGTGCCACGGCTTCCCCGTTTCTCTCCTGGGTCTGGACCGCGCCGTTCTTGGTCCGGGCTGTCTCCGCGGCGGCATCGGCAGCCGCCTCCGCACCGGAGGCGCCGCCCGTGCTCTCGGTCTGGGCGACGCTGGACGACTCCGGAGCAGTCCCGCTGCGCGGTCCCGACGGCATGTCGGGCCACAGTTTGACGGCCAGAACCAGGGCGGCGGCCGCCGCGACGATCCACGTGGCAGGTCTCAGCAGCGTCCGGCGTGCGGGAGCAGGAGTGGCCAGGGGCTGCTCCTCCGCCGCGATGCGCTCCAGGACGGCCCGGCGCATCTCCGGCGTGAAGGTGAACCCCTCGAGCGACCGCTCCACCTCGGCCTGGATGGCCTGGCGGAGTTCCCTGTCGAGGTCGCTCATCTGGCCACACCCCCTTTCTGCAGCATCTGTTTCAGCATGGCCCGCGCACGGAAAAGGCGGGTCTTCACGGTGTTCTCATTCTGCCCCGTCACCTCGGCGATCTCCACCGTAGTGAGGTCATGGTAGTAATAGAGGATCACCACTTCCCGGTACGGCTCGGAAAGCTGCAGTACGTGCGCCATCAGGCGGTCCCGCTCATCGCTTTGCAGTGCCGCCTCCTCGGGGTTGCTGCCCGAAACGTCCGGCTCCACCTCCGTGCCGGCGGCGCGGGGATCGTCTGTGGGCAGCAGCCTCCGCCACCAGGCGCTGCGCGCCTTGTCACGGCAGAGGTTGACCGTAATGCGGTACAGCCAGGTATAGGCCGAGCTCTCGCCGCGGAACGAGTCCCAGTTGCGGTAGGCCTTGATGAAGACCTCCTGGGCCACGTCCTCAGCCAGGTGCCGGTCTTTCAGGTAAAAGTAGGCAAGATGGAGTACCTTGGTGCCGTACTCCCGCATCAGGCGGTCAATGGCGGCCGACCGATCCGCCGGCAGAGCTGCCCTATCGGTTTGCGACATTGAGGCGTCTCCCTTCGCGTGGGTCCTCTCTCTTGACGAAGGTTTACGCCGCGTACTTGCACAGAACCTGCCTCTGACCGCCTTTCACCGTGACAGACGGGAGCACGGGCCTGTCCCGTTTCACCCGCTGCCCTTTCTGTCACCTGTTTCCTGCTTCACAAGCCGTCCGGTGCGCCGGTGCCATCCGCGCGTTCTTCCAGGGCGTCCCTGCGGCAGGAATCGGGAGCCGGCGCCGCCAACCCTTAGGGGAACGCAACACTGGGGGGAGATCGCGTGACCACCCGGAGACGACTCTCAGCCGAGGACCTGCTGGCCATCCGCCTGGCCGGCGACTGCCAGATCGCGCCGGACGGCAGCCGCGTGGCCTACGTGCTGCAGGAGATTGACAAGGAGAAGAATGAGTACACCTCCGCCATCTGGCTCGCCCGGGAGGGCGCGGCGCCGCTGCGGTTCACCGGGGGTCGGCGGGACACGCAGCCCCGCTGGTCTCCCGACGGCCGCCATCTGGTCTTCGTGTCCAACCGGAGCGGGTCCAACCAGCTCTGGCTGCTCTCGCTGGAAGGCGGCGAGGCCCGCCAGCTGACGCGGGTGAAGGGGGGCGTCGAGTCCCCCGTCTGGGGCCCCGACGGCCGGCTCATCGCCTTCCTGGCCAACCTGACGGAGGCGGGGCTGGAGCCCGAGGGGCCGGATGAAGAGGAGAAGGATCTTTACAAGAAGTTCACCAAGGATGTGCGGGTGATCACCCGGCTCCACTACAAGATGGACGGCGAGGGGTACTTCACCGACAGGCGCAAGCACATCTGCGTGATCGATGTAGAAGGCGGGGAACCGCGTCAGCTCACCCGGGGCGACTTCCACCACCGGGACGTGAGCTGGACCCCCGACGGCCGCGGGCTGCTCTTCGCCGCCAACCGGCGGGAGGACCGGGACTGGTACCCCGACCACGTGGACCTCTGGTACCTGCCCCTTTCCGGCGGCGAGCCGGAGCGGCTCACCCCGGGGGACGGCACGCTCTGCTGCAGCGGCCCCGTCGCCTCGCCCGACGGCCGCCTGATTGCCTTCCTCGCCAGCGACCCCGCCGAGTCGGGATACGGGCCCACGTGCCTCCACGTGCTTGACCGGACCACGGGCGAGATTCGCCGGCTCGCGGCGGGCCTGGACCGCACGTTCGGAAACGAGGCCGTCTCCGACCTGGTGGCCCCGGCGGGCGGCCGGCTCACCTGGTCGCCTGACTCCCGCTGGATCTACGGGCTCGTCTCTGACGGCGGACAGGTGCACCTGGTGCGGGTGGGAGCCGCCACAGGCGCCGTGGTGCCCGTCACCGGCGGCGACCGGGTGGTCTACGCCTTCTCCCTGACGCCCGACTGCCGCCGGGCCGCCCTCGCCTTCGCCACTCCCCGCTCCCCGGGCGACGTCTACCTCGCCCGGCTGGACGATCCGTGCCCGACGCCGGCAGTCCCCGCCGCCGGAACGGCGCTGCGCGGAGGCGGCGTTCACGAGGTGCGGCTGACCGCCCACAACGAGGCGTTGCTGGACGAGCTCGAACTGACGGTGCCGGAGCGGTTCCAGGTGAACGCCGGGGAGGGCGAGCCCGCGGTGGACGCGTGGATCCTGCCGCCGGTGGGGCGTGAGCCCGGGAAGAAGTATCCCGCCGTGCTGGAGATTCACGGCGGGCCGATGTCGATGTACGGGGCCAACTTCTTCTTCGAGTTCCACTGGCTGGCCGCACAGGGCTACGCCGTGGTCTACTCGAACCCGCGGGGCTCCCAGGGGTACGGCCACGACTTCTGCCGCGTGATCCGGGCCGACTGGGGCAACAAGGATTACGCCGACGTCATGGCCGTGATCGAGGCGGCGGTGGAGCGCTACCCCTACGTGGACGGTGACCGGCTCGGCGTGGCCGGCGGCTCGTACGGCGGCTTCATGGTGAACTGGATCGTCAGCCACACCGACCGCTTCAAGGCAGCGGTCACCATGCGCTCGGTGGTCAACCGCTGGTCGGCGATGGGGACGTCGGACATCGGCTACTACCGGCTGCGCCAGTTTGGCACCGAGAACTGGTGGGAGGTGAAGAACCTGGGCCCGTACCTGAAGCAGTCGCCGCTGGTCCATGCCTCCCACATCAACACGCCGCTGCTCATCGAGCACCAGGAGAACGACATGCGCTGCCCCATCGACCAGGGGGAGCAGCTCTACGTGGCGCTGAAGTTCCAGCGGAAGCCGGTGAAGTTCGTCCGCTACCCCGGCGAGTCTCACGGCATGAGCCGCACGGGCCAGCCCTGGCACCGGGTGCACCGGCTGCGGATGATCGCCGAGTGGTTCGCCGAGTACCTGTAGGAACAGTCGAGCCCCCGACCGGGCCTAGCCCGTCGGGGGCCGTTTTCTGGGCGTGCGATTCCGTCCGGGCGTTCCCCCACTGATCAGGCCGGGCGTGGCGAGGCTAATCCCGTGGCTCCGGTCCGTCCACCTCGGGCAGCATGGCCGTCCGGGCCCCAGGCGGCGGCTCCACCGCGCCGTGCTTCACGAGGAACGTGGCGAGGCCCTTGGCTACCAGCTTCCCGTCGGTGTCGGCGACCTCGACCTCCGCCACCGCGGTGGTGTTCCCCACGTGGAGCACCCGGGCGTGAGCAAGCAGTTCGCCCCGCCCCGGTGCGATGAAGTTGATCTTCATCTCAACCGTGACCACGGCGTCCCCGGGCTTGAGCGCGCTGCGCAGCGCCGTGCCCATGGCGGTATCAGCCAACGTACACAGGGCGCCGCCATGCACGATGCCCAGGTTGTTCAGCGTGTGCTCGCTGGCGGGCATGCGCACGGTGCAGCGGCCGTGCCCCACCTCCACCACCTCTGCACCGATGACGTCACGGAACGGGATGCCTCCCATCTGTCGCCTTTCCCCTCTTTCGCTGCAAGGAATGGTTTAGATCATGATACTTAACCTACGCCACAAGGGCAACGGCGCACGCAGGCGGGCCGGATGGCGCCAGAGCCGGGGCAGCGCATCCTGCCCCCGCTCCAGCACCCCTCCGGTCCGCCTGTTCCTGCCCATATAGTCTGCCCCGGATGACACTCCTGGTCATCCCATCGCGAGACCCGCATCCGATCCGCCTAT
Organism: Symbiobacterium sp.; assembly: GCF_040797425.1. NCBI lineage: Bacteria > Bacillati > Bacillota > Clostridia > Eubacteriales > Symbiobacteriaceae > Symbiobacterium > Symbiobacterium sp. The sequence goes on from NZ_JBFNEH010000018.1 coordinate 30,777, forward strand.
CGCAGGATCGCGTCCGGCCCGCCCGTCGTGCCGCCGACGACCTGGATGACCACCCGGTAAGGCACGCAGACGATCATGTCGCCGGGGGCAGAGATCCACCCCGTCAGCACGCAGATCTGATCCGGGCAGTCCGACTCCCGCACCCGCACGGCTCCTCCGGCCACCTCCACCACCAGGTGGCCTCCGGCGGGTTCCACCGGGTAGACCCCGTCCTGCCGCAGGTCGAGCGTGCGCCAGGTGCTGCCCGCCACCGTGACCACCGCCTGGGTGGCCGTGCCCGTCCCGGCGGCCCACCAGGGGCGGCCGAACACGAGGACAAGGGCGAGGGCGACGCTGCCGCCGGCCAGGAGGAGGTCGGCCGGGCGGATCACCCGTCCTCCGTCCCCCTGCCGCACGCTCCAGCCCGGCTGCGCCCCGGTGTCGGCAAGCGCTCCGGCGGCACGCAGCCTTCGCAGGATCATCCCCACCAGGATGCCGGTGAGGAGGCCGACGGGGGGACCCAAGAGCAGCAGCGGCGGCAGCAGCCAGAGGACCCCGGGCGTCGCCGTGACGACGGCGGCGGCGGCCAGTTGCCCCAGGTGGTGGAACACGGCCCCGGCGGCGCTCACGCCCGCGGCGCCGAGGCGGCGCGAATGGGAGAAGACGGCCATCGCCGCCCACGCCAGCAGTCCGCCGGCGCCGCCCACGAAGAAAGCCGGGCCGAACAGGCTGCCCGAGAAGACCTGCACCAGGAAGAAGCGCACGGCCCACACGACGAAGCCCGCCCCCGGCCCTCCCAGGGCGAGCGCGGCGAGGGTGGCGGCGTTGGCCAGCCCCCAACGGACCCCCGGAACGGGCGCGGGCGGCGGCAGCTGGCGCTCCACCAGGGCGAGGACCAGCCCCACCGCCGTCAGGAGGCCGAGGCGGGTCAGCTCCCGAACGCTGGAGCCTACCCTCGGGTTCCCCCGGGACACGCGAACACCTCCTCACCGGGCCCACAGACCCCCGGTCCGTCATTCCGGCCAGTCGCCGGGCGTCACCTCCGCCAGGGCGGCCATGCCGGGAGTCATCCGCACCTCGCCCGAATCGCTCACCAGCAGCCCCTCCACCCCGTGGTCGACGAGGAACCGGTACCCCTCCTCCATGCCCAGCACGAACGCTGCGGTGGCGTAGGCGTCGGCCCACTCACCCCGCGGAGCGACCACGGTGACGCTGGCCATCCCGGTGGCCGGGAAGCCGGTGGCCGGGTTGAGGATGTGGTGGTAGCGCACGCCGTCCTGTTCGAAGTAGCGCTGGTAGTCGCCGGCGGTGTCGACGAAGCCTCCCTGCAATGACAGCGTGGCCAGGTAACCCTGGGGATTGCGGGGGTGTTGGACGGCGATCTGCCACGGCCCACCCCCCGGCTTGTCCCCGTAGAGGGCGATGCTGCCGCCCAGCTGCACCAGGGCCGCCTGCACGCCGTCCGCTTCCAGCTGTTCCCGCACCAGGCGGGCGGCGTAGCCCTTGGCCACCGCGCCGAAGTCCACCTGCATCCCGGGCCGGGCGAGAAAGAGCGTACCCGCGCCTTCATCCACCTTGAGGTCGCGCCAGTTCACCAGCGCCCGGGCGGCGGTGCGCGCGGCGTCATCAGGCACCCGGCCGCCCTCGCCGAAGCCCCAGGCCGCCGCGAGCGGCCCGATGGTGGGGTCGAAGGCGCCGCCGCTCTCCCGGGCCACCTGCAGGGCCAGCGAGGCGAGTTCCAGCGTCTCGGGGGCGACGGAGACCGGGGCTGCTCCCGCTGCGGCGTTCACCCGGGCGACGTCGCTGTCGGTGCGGCCGGGGCTCCAGAGCGCGTTCAGGCGGGCCACCAGCTCCAGCGCCCTGTCGGCCGCTTCCTCGGCGCGGCCCCGGGAGGCATAGACCACCACCCGGACGGGGGTGTCCATGAGCAGGGCCGTACGTTCGACGCGCTGCGGCCGGCTCCACCACACAAAGACCAGGAGAGCCGTGGCCACAAGCAGGGCCACGGCGGACCACCACTTGGAGCGCACGGCTCATCCCTCCACAATGCTGCATCGCAACGAATCTTCCGCCGACGGCCCACCGGGCCCGGAGCGCCCGGGGGCCCGCCGAGCACATTACACCGCCTGCACCACCGGAACCTCCCGGGTGGCCACAATGCACTTCGTGGGGCACTTCTCCACGCAGGTGCCGCAGCCGTCGCAGCCGCTGGGGTCGATGTAGGCGACGTTGTTCACCAGGGAGATCGTCTTCTGCGGGCAGCTCCGCACGCAGAGGCCGCAGGCGATGCAGCCGGCGCTGCAGACCTTCCGCACCTGCGGGCCCTTCTCCACGTTCCGACAGGCGACGAACGTGGGCTGAGAGACCGGCACCAGGGCCAGGATGTTCTTGGGGCACTCGTGCGTGCAGATGCCGCAGCCGGTGCACTTGTCCCGGTCCACCACCGGCAGGCCGGCGACCGGGTCCATCGAGAGGGCGTCGAACGGGCAGACCTTCACGCACGTGCCCAGGCCCACGCAGCCGTAGGAACATGCCTTCGGGCCCCCGCCGGGCATGATGGCCGCGGCCCGGCAGTCGTCGATGCCCAGGTACTCATAGGATCGCCTGGCTTTCTCGTTGCTACCCACGCAGTGGACGGCGACCACGAGCCGCTCGCCCGCAGATACCTCCAAACCCAGGACCTCGGCCACCGCGGCTGCGGTGGACGGGCCGCCGGCCGTACAGCCTTCCGGCTTCGCCTCGCCCTTCACCAGGGCGGCGGCCATGCCGTCGCAGCCCGGGAAGCCGCAGGCGCCGCAGTTGGCACCGGGCAGCACCGCCCGCACCGCGGCCACCCGCTCGTCGGGCGGGACGGCGATCTTCACGGCGACGAAGGCGAGACCGGCCCCCAGAATCAGGCCCGCACCCCCGAGCACAAGCACTGCTGTTAGCATCGCGCAATCACCTCACCTAGAAGAGGATCCCGCGGAACAGGCCCTGGAAGCCCATGAACGCCAGGGCCATCAGGCCGGCCGCCACGAAGGCGATGGGCATGCCCCGCAGGGACTCGGGAATGTGCGGCCCCTCCACCCGCTCCCGCACGCCGGCGAAGAGCAGGGTGGCCAGGGTCCAGCCGATGCCGCAGGCAAAGCCGTTCACCACCGAGGCGATGAAGCTGTAGCCCGAGGTGATGTTCAGCAGGGCAGCGCCCAGCACCGCGCAGTTGGTGGTGAGCAGCGGCAGGTAGATGCCCAGGGCAGCGTAGAGCGTGGGGCTCACCCGCTGGATCACCATCTCCACCGACTGCACCAGGGCAGCAATGACCAGGATGAAGGCGACCGTCTGCAGGTAGCCCAGGCCCAGGGGCTCCAGCAGCAGGTGCTGCAAGGGCCAGGTGATGGCCGAGGCCAGGGTCATGACGAAGACGACGGCGGCGCCCATGCCGTAGACCGTCTCCAGCTTGCTGGAAACCCCGAAGAAGGGGCAAAGGCCGAGGAAGCGGGAGAAAATGTAGTTGTTGATCAGGATGCCGCCTACCAGAATGGCCAGGAACTCCATTTAGTCAGCCGCCCCCTCTCCCGGAACCGTGCAGTGCTCCACGGACCGCTGCGCCTGCTTCTTCTGGCGGTTCTGCAGCAGGGTCAGGCCGGCCATCATGAAGCCGATCACGAAGAAGGCGCCCGCGGGCAGGAGCATCACCACGACCTCCAGCGGCAGGCCGCCGCCCAGCAGGGCGTGACCGAACAGCTTCAGGTTGCCTGTACCCAGCAGCTCACGCACGCCGCCGATGGCCATGAGCGACACCATGAAGCCGATGCCCACGCCGATCGCGTCGGCCACCGAGTGCAGCGGCCCGTTCTTGGAGGCGAAGGCCTCCGCCCGGCCAAGGATGATGCAGTTCACCACGATCAGTGGGATGAAGATGCCAAGGATGGCATGCATCTCGGGCACGTACGCCTTCATCACCATGTCGACCACGGTGACGAACGTGGCCACGATAACGATGTAGACGGGGATGCGCACGCGGTCGGGAATCAGCTTCCGCAGAAGGCTGATCAAGAGCTCGGAGCAGGCGAGGACGAAGATGACGGCCAGGCCCATCCAGAAGCCGTTCTCCATGGCGGTCGTCACCGCGAGGGAGGGACAGAGGCCCAGCAGAAGGCGGAACGGTGGCGCCTGGCGGATGCCCTCGGTGAGCACCCCCATGAACGAGACGTTGGACGTTGACTTGCTCACGGCCCTCACCTCACAATCTGCCGGGCGGCATCAAGCGCCGCGTTCACGCCGCTCAGCACGGCCCGGGAGGAAATGGTGGCGCCGGTGACGGCCTGGATCTGATTCCCGACCGGTGCCTGGTTCTTCACCAGCTCGATGTTCGGGCCCAGCCCCAGGAACTGGTCCAGGAACTTGCGCTCGGCCGCCTTGGAGCCCAGGCCCGGCGTCTCGCCGGAGGCGTCGAGGATCTTCAGCTGCCCGAGGGTGCCGTCAGGCTTCACGCCGACCAGCATGGAGATCGCACCGCCGTAACCGTCGGGGGCCGCCTGCACCACGACGCCCACCAGGTGCCCGGCGGCGTCCAGCCCGCGCCAGGCCGCCTGCACGGGCTCGCCCGCGCCGGCCAGCTCCTCCGCGGCGACGGCTTCAAATGTTGCGGCCTCGGGCAGGACCTCGGCGAGGCCCTCCTGAATCGCCTTCTCCTCCATTGCGGCGATGATCGGCGCCGTCGTGCCGTTCACCGCGGCCAGCGCGCCGCCGGCCACCACGCAGACCACCAGCAGGGTCAGCACCATCCGGAGTGCTTCACGCACGACCCTTCACCCCCCCGAAGGGCGCCGGGACCAGGAACCGGTCGATCAGCGGCGACACCACGTTCATGAGCAGGATGGCGAAGAGCACGCCCTCCGGGTAGCCGCCGTAGAGGCGGATCAGGGCGGTAATCAGGCCGCAGCCGACGGCGAAGATCCAGCGGCCCTTCGCCGTGATGGGCCCGGTAACGTAGTCGGTGGCCATGAAGAAGGCACCGAGGATGGCACCGCCCGCCAGCAGGTGGTAGAGCGGATCGCCGGTGAAGAGCCCGCCCTGGCCCCCGAAGACCCAGGTAAACAGCGCCAGCGTGCCCAGGAAGCCAACAGGGATCCGCCAGTCGATGACCCGCTTCACCAGCAGATAAGCGGCGCCGACCAGGAGCAGGACCTTCGAGGTCTCCCCGAGCGAGCCGCCCACCGTGCCCACGAGCAGGGCGGTGTAGGAGGGCAGGTCGCCCGCCATCACCTCGGGGCTGAACGGATTGGGCAGCACCGCCAGGGGCGTGGCGGTGGTCACCGCGTCGAACGGGCTCGTCCAGGTGGTCATCGCGGCCGGGAAGGCGGCCAGCAGGAAGGCCCGGGCCGCCAGGGCCGGGTTGACGAAGTTGTGCCCGAGGCCGCCGAAGGCCATCTTCACCACGGCGATGGCGAAGGCGGCGCCCACCACGGGCAGCCAGAAGGGCGAGGCGGGCGGCAGGGTCAGGGCCAGGAGCAAACCCGTCACGAGGGCCGAACCGTCGGCCAGGGTGGAGGGCTTGCCCGTGAGCCGCTCACAGCCCCACTCGGTGAGGGCGGCGGCGGCCATACTCAGGGCGATGATGACGGCGGCCCGCCAGCCGAAGAAGACGACCGCTCCCACTGCGGCGGGCACCAGGGAGATGAGGACGTCCCGCATGATGCGGCCGGTGGAGACGCCGGCCCAGATATGAGGGCTTGAGGCAACCAGCAGCTCGCCGCTTTCCGTCTTGCTCATACGCTATCCCCTCCCCTGCCGGGCGCGGCGCCCGAGTTCAGCCTTGGCCAGCCGGAAGGACTGCACCAACGGTCGGCGGGCCGGACAGACGTAGTTGCAGCTGCCGCATTCCATACAGGCCCGCACGTAGAGCCGGTCGGCCGCCTCCCAGTCGGAGGCCAGCGCGGCGGCACAGATCTGCGCCGGCAGAAGGCCCATGGGGCAGGCCGCCACGCAGCGCCCGCAGCGGATGCAGGGGCCGGCGGGCGTGTCGTCCAGATCCTCCGGGCCCAGCAGGATCACAGAGCCGGTGGTCTTGGTCACCGGCACGTCCAGGTCGGGCTGGGCGACGCCCATCATGGGACCTCCCGCGATCACCCGGGCCAGGGAGCCGGTAAGGCCACCGGCCGCCTGCACCAGGTCCACGAATGAGGTGCCCAGCGGAACGCGCCAGTTGCCGGGCTTCGCCACCCGGCCGCTGACGGTGACGATCCGGTCGATGAGGGGACGGCCCTCCGCCAGGGCGGTGGCGGCCGCCGCGGCGGTGGCCACGTTCTGCACCACGACGCCCACGTCCAGCGGGATGCCGCCCACCGGCACGGCCCGCCGGAGCAGGGCCCAGACCAGCATCTTCTCGGCGCCTTGGGGGTACCGCACCGGCAGCACCTCCACCGAGATGGCCGGGTCGCCCGCGACCAGCTGTGACAGCCTGGCGGCGGCGTCGGGCTTGTTGGCCTCGATGCCGATGATGCCGCGCCTGGCGCCGCTGGCCCGCATGAACAGTCGGAGGCCGAGCACGACCCGCTCAGGCTCTTCCAGCATCAGCCGGTGGTCCGACGTAATGGCCGGTTCGCATTCGGCGCCGTTCAGGATGACCACGTCGGGCTCGGACCCGGGCTTGGGGCTCAGCTTGACGGCGGCCGGGAAGCCGGCGCCTCCCATGCCCACCAGCCCCGCCTGCCGCACCCGCTCGCGGATGAAGGCAGGGTCGAGCGATTCGGGATCCAGGTTCCAGCCGAGCCCCTCCGGCAGCCCCTCCCAGGGCGTGTCCTCCGGTGCGGCCTCGATGACGACGCACTGCTCCATCCGGCCGCTGGGGGTCATGCGGGGCTCGACGGCAGTCACCTTGCCGCTGACACTGGCGTGCACCGGGGCCGACACGGCTGCCTCGGAATCGCCCACGGGCTGGCCGAGGGCAACCTCATCCCCCTTCTTCACCAGGGGCGCACACGGCGCGCCGATGTGCTGCCGGAGCGGCAGCACGACCCGCGCCGGGCGAGGCAGCGGCTGCGTGGCGCACGACGCAGTGCTCTTGTGGGCGTCGGGGTGAACTCCCCCGCGAAAGCGGGCCCACAAACTCATGAGCTACGCCTCCCTCTTTTCACTGGGTGTTCACTGGTTCGTTTCAGCTGCGATCGATGCTCAGGTCAGGCGCGTTCGCCGGTCCACCCAGCCTCCCGGCAGGAGCACGCTTCGACAGACGAAACGACGCTGGCACGCCGCTTCCGCTCCAGCAGGGCCACCGCGGCGTAGGCCGCTGCGGCGCCCAGCAGGCCCCCACCCAGTGCAGGCAGCGGAGCCCCGTGGAAGCCGGCGTGCCCGGCGAAGAGCCCCGCCATGAAGCCGGCCAGCGGGAGTACGTAGGCCAGCATCACCGCCCGCCCGGGTGAGGGCAGCGGGGCGTCGACCACGATCGTCTGCCCGGGCGTGAGCGGGGTGGCAGACTCCACCAGCAGGTACCGCCCGCTGCCCGTGGAGTGTGCCGCACACGGGTGCGAGCACGCCGAGCACGGATTCACCGCGACCTGCACCCTGGCGACCCCGTCTTTCCAGCTCAGGACAGTACCGTGCAGCTCCATGGCATCACCCCACTTCCGCACGTTTCTGAAACGCTGGCACGAACCTTGTAAAGCTTACACGTCCTTATTGTCGGCCTTCAGAGCGATGGTGGTCAACGCGACCTCTCCCCCATCCTGTGGATGGATAGAAGGACTGTGCGCATGGGCGTTCGGTACTATAAGCGGGCTGCGGAATAGACCCTAGAGCCGCCTCGCCTTGCCACCAAGTGAGAAGGGAGCGCTCCCCCCACAGGAGGATCTCTCCCTGCGCTTACGTCGGAATATCCTGGACAGGCCCCCATTCTTAAGAACCCGGATCATCTACAGGCGCGAGGCCGCCCCTGCACGATCAGGACAGCAGCTGCAGGGCTGCGTGAAGCGCAGCCAGCGTGGCCAGCAGCACCGGCGGGGTGATCACCAGCGCGGTGCGCAGGTACCCACCCCACGTCACCCGCAGCCCCCGCGCCTCCAGCGTGTGCAGCCACATCAGCGTCGCCAGCGAGCCGATGGGCGTGAGCTTGGGCCCGATATCCGCGCCGATGACGGTGGCCATCACCATGCCCTCGCCGATCGCGCCGGTCGCGCCCGCGGCGGCCACCGCCAGGGTGCCGATGAGGACGCCAGGCAGGTTGTTCACGCCGGCCGAGAGCAGGGCGACCAGCACGCCGGTGCCCATGATGGTGGCACCGAGCCCGTGGGCCGCGAGGCCGTTCAGGGCGCCCGCCACCAGGCCGGTCAGCCCCGCCTTGCCCACGGCGAAGACCACCAGGTACATGCCGAGGGCGAAGGCGACCACGTGCCACGGGGCCTGGCGGATGGCCTTCCAGGGCTCCACCACCCGGTTGCGGAGCGACGCCAGCAGGAGAAGGATGGCGCCGGCCGACATGATGATCGAGGTGGGCACGTGCAGCAGCGTGCGGTTGAAGAGGAAGGCCAGGATCATGCCGCAGACCACCGCCACCCCGACCCGGAACAGGAAGGGGTCGCGGACCGCATCAGCCGGAGCGGCGAGCGCCGAGGCATCCACCTGGCGGGGGATCCGCCGCCGGTAATACCAGAGCAGCACCGCCGTGGTGACGGCGAGGCAGGCCGCGCTGGGCAGCAGCATCACCAGCGCGAAGCGGGCGAAGTCGAGGCCGAAGTAGCGGGACACGATCATGTTGGTCAGGTTGGAGACCGCGAGCGGAATCGACATGGCGTCGGCCATGAAGCCGCAGGCCATGGCGAAGGGCAGGAACGCCTCGCGGCGGAAGCCCAGCGCCTCCACCATCTCCAGCACGATGGGGGTGACGATGAGCACGGTGGCGTCGTTGGTGAAGAAGGCCGAGACGGCGGTGGCGAGGAGGATCACCGCCACGAACAGGCCGCGCCCGCTCTCGCCCGCGTGCCGGGCCATGTGCAGGGCGGCCCAGCGGAAGAAGCCGGCCTGCTCCAGCAGGGCCGAGATTACCATGATCGCCACCAGGGCCAGGGTGGCATCCCAGACGATGCCGACGACGGACTCCACGTCCGCCAGGGTGATGGAACCGGCCAGCAATGCGAGCAGCGCCCCCAGGAGCGCCGAAACACCAGTGTTCAGGTTCCGGGGGCGCCGGATCACCAAGTATAAGGTTCCCGCGAAGATGGCCGCGGGGGTAAGAATCGTCTCCATGGTTGATCGCTTCGTCTCCGTTATGTCCGAGAATAGGAGCAGGCCGCGCACACGCGGCCGGTGCAGACCCTTCGGGGCAACAGCATCACAGCAGCCGCGCCACCGCCTCGTGCAGCGCGGCGCGGTACTTGAAGAGGCCCCGGCCCGTCGCCCGCATCGCGTCGGCGATGGGCCCGCAGAGCTCCGCCAGCGACCCCCACCGCACGGCCGCGATCTCCCGGGGGTCATGGGTGGAAGGCACGCCTTCCGCCTCCGCCAGCACCACGTGGGTGGTCCAGGGCTGCTCCCTGTCGCCGCAGGTAAAGACGACGTGCACCCGCAGGAGATACCGGGTCACCCGGACGGAGAGCCCCGTCTCCTCCCACGCCTCCCGCGCGGCCCCGTCGGCCAGTTCCTCGCCGGGGTTTACGCCTCCGCCCGGCGCGCGCCAGACGCCCGGCGGGTAGTGGTGCTTGCGGATCAGGGCCACCTGCCCCGCCGGGTTGAAGATGAACAGCGTGACGTCGTGAAGGCGCTGCTGGCCCCGGGTGGAGGCGACGACCATCGCCATCTCCTCGGGGCCAATGGCGCAGCGCCAGGTCAGGACCGCCGGCGTGCCCAGCGCGGCCTCCGCGCGGGCCAGCACCTCACCGGTCATATGAGCCAAGGCTAGTTCGCCACCTTACTTCCGCTACATGGCCGCCATGCCCATCAGCACGAGCGCGAGGAACAGGCGTGCGCAGACCATCAGGACCCGGGAAGCAACAGCCGCTCCCCGAGCCAGGTGATCGCCCCCGGCACACGGCCGAAATCGGTTGCATGTAAGCTTCAATCACCTGCCCGCCGAATCCTGCCCCCTCCGCCACGGCATGCTATGACGGGGGGTGGATTCCATGACAGAGGATGCGGTGGAGAAGCGCCGGCGGGCGGCGCGGGAGACCAGCGCGCTGGGCCCGGGCACGGTGGGCTACACCAGCAGCGGCGCGGCGTACCGCGGCATGGAGGTGGCGGCCGGCACCGGCGCTCCCTCGCCGGCCGATCCGGGCTTCCCGGTGACCGCCGTCGGGCTGCACCCGGGAGCGGGCCAGGGCGTCCAGGGCACCACGGCGCCGCAGGCGGATCGCCGGTCCAGCGGGGCCGCGCGCACCTCCGGGCCGGACGCGCCCGAGCCGGGCGGGGAGCGGGGCTGACGAGGCGCGCAGAGATCCGGCCCGGCGGGACGGCCGGCAGGTCAAGCCGGCGAGCCGGGCCGGGCGGGCGCAACGGCTGCGGGTGAGGCCGGCGGAGCGATTACAGGTCCGCCGGCCAGAAGCCCGCCCGCAGCGCCTCGGCGTACCGGTCGGGGTCGAAGCAGAAGTCCCGCTCCCGGGCCGCGGCCACCGTGGCGTCCACGTCGTAGGCCACCCGCCGGAGCTCGAACCGGCTGCGGGCGGTGTCGAGCACCGCGTACGCCGCCCGGCCGTCGCCGTCCAGCGAGAAGCCGACGGCGCCAGGATTGGCCAGCCAGCGCCCCTCGAAGCGGAAGGCGTAGGCCTGGTGCACGTGGCCGGATATGATCCAGTCGGCCCGCTCGTCCCGGAGCAGCGGCCGGATTTCGTCCGCACCCATGGTGGGCACGACGCCGGTGGCCGCATCCTGCGGCGAGGCGTGCACGAAGAGCACGGACACGCCGTCCGCCTCCAGGCGGTGGTCGAAGGGGAGCCCGGCCAGGAAGTCCAGGTCGGCGGCCGAGAGGCGGGCCAGGGGCCAGGCGAGGGGCGGCGGAGGCGGGTCGGGCATCCGGAACCCCTCGGGCAGCGGCAGCGGGCGGGAGGGCTTGCGCCCCGCGGCCATGAGCAGCATCACGTCGGTGTTGCCGTGGATGCAGGGAATCCCCAGCTCCCGGATGCGGGCGATGCACTCGGCCGGCTGCGGCCCCTTGAAGGCCAGGTCGCCCAGGCAGACGATCTGGTCCACCGCGTCCCGGGCGATGTCGGCCAGCACGGCTTCCAGGGCGGCCAGGTTGCCGTGGACGTCCGAGATGATGGCGATGCGCACCGCAAGCACCTCGCTTTCGAACTCTTCCTCCATCTTAAGCCTGTGGTCAGGCGCCGGCAAGCCCGAATTGGCGAGGGTCCCAGGCGGGAAATCGGTAAGTGCAGGGCGAACAGGATGATGCCAGAGACACGCATGGGGAGGCGGACCACCACGGAACGGGATGAAAAGACAGCGACCGCCGGCACCGGCAGTGCGGCCGCACGCGACATCTACAAGTGGCTGGTTCTCATCGTGGCCGGCACCAGTTCCTTCATGTCGGCCCTGGACGGCAGCATCATCAACATCATCATCCCCCAGATCCAGGCGCAGTACCAGGCCACCATGGGCGACGTGAGCTGGGTCTCCACTGCCTACCTGGTGACCATCTCCTCGCTCCTGCTCTCCGTCGGGCGGATCGGCGACATGTGGGGGTACAAGTGGGTCTTCGGCTCGGGGTTCATCATCTTCGGCCTGGGCTCGCTCCTCTGTGGCCTGGCGCCCACCCTGCCGGCGCTCATCGGCGGCCGGCTGGTGCAGGGGGTGGGCGCCGCCACCATGATGGCGCTCTCGCCGGGCCTGGTCAGCACCACCTTCCCCGCCCGGGAGAGGGGCCGGGCCCTGGGCATGCAGGCGACGCTCACCTTCACCGGCCTCACCCTGGGGCCCAGCCTGGGCGGCTTCATCTCGGGCCAGTGGGGCTGGCACTGGGTCTTCCTGATCAACCTGCCGGTGGCCGCCATCGGGGCGACGCTGGCCTTCACGCGCCTCCGGCCCACGGAGCGCCGCAGCGGACAGGTCTTCGACATCGCCGGGGCGCTGCTGTTCGCGGCGGGGCTGGCCTCGCTTCTGCTGGGGCTGAGCCAGTCCGAGACCTGGGGCTGGGCCGACGCCCGCATCCGGTGGCTCCTCACCGGCGGCATCCTCCTTCTCCTGCTGTTCGTCTGGCAGGAGTGGCGGACCGCGCACCCGATGCTGCCGCTCTGGATGTTCCGGGAGGCGGCCTTCAGCAGCGGCATCGCCGCGTCCTTCCTGCAGTTCTCCGCCTCCAACGTCCTCACGTTCCTACTGCCCTTCTACCTGCAGCAGTTTCGCGGGCTCACTCCCGGCGCCGCCGGGACAGTGATGACGGCGCAGCCCATCGCCATGGTCTGCGTGGCCGAACTGGCCGGCTGGATCTCCGACCGCATCGGCACCCGCATCCCGGCCACGCTGGGCATGTCCACCATCGCCGTCGGGCTCTGGCTGGTGGCCGCCTCCCACGCCACGACCCCGGTGGCGCAGGTGGCGGCCTACCTCGCCGTGATCGGCCTCGGCGCCGGCCTCTTCAGCCCGCCCAACAACAGCTCGATCCTGGGAGCGGCGCCGCGGGACCGGCAGGGGGTCGCCGGGGCGCTGCAGGCCGCGGCCCGCAACGTGGGCATGATGACCGGCATCACCATCGCCAGCACCCTTTTCGGTCACCTGAGCCAGCGCATGGATTTTCTCCCCGCCTTCCGGTCCACCCTGGTGGTGTCGGTGGGCCTGGCGGTGGCCGGCGCCCTCCTCTCGCTGGTGCGGCCCACCGTGGCGAAGGGGAACGGTGAATAGCTGGCTGACGGGAGGTGCACCGCATGACCCTCGAGTCCTTCCACCCGGCGGTGCGGGCGTGGTTCGAAGAGCGCTTCGGCCGGCCCAGCCCGCCCCAGGCGCAGGGCTGGCCCGCCATCGCCCGGGGCGAGAACGTGCTCATCCTCGCCCCCACCGGATCGGGCAAGACCCTGGCCGCCTTCCTGAAGTGCCTGGACATCCTCTACCGAGAGGGCATCCGCCGGGAGCCCGGGATCCGGGTGCTGTACATATCTCCCCTCAAGGCCCTCAACAACGACGTCTACCGCAACCTCGAGGTGCCGCTGGCGGAGATTGAGGCGAAGGCGCGGGAGCTGGGCCTTTCGCTCCCCCATCTCACCCACGCCGTCCGCACCGGCGACACACCGCAGCGGGAGCGGGCCGAGATGCGGCGCCACCCGCCCGACATCCTCATCACCACCCCCGAGTCGCTCTACCTGCTGCTCACCTCCCGCTCCCGCGACATCCTGCGCACGGTCCGGTACGTGATCGTCGACGAGATCCACGCCCTCTGCACCACCAAGCGCGGCGCGCACCTCTCCCTCTCGCTGGAGCGGCTGGAGGCCCTCCTTCCCCGCCCGCCGGTGCGCATCGGCCTCTCGGCCACCCTGCGGCCGCTGGAGGAGGTGGCCCACTTCCTGGGCGGAACCGGGCGGCCCGTCACCATCGTGGACGCCGGGGTGCGCCGGAACCTGGACCTCAGGGTGGAGGTGCCGGTGGACGACATGCGGGCCCTGCCGGAGGGCTCCCTCTGGCCGGCGATCCACCGGCGGGTGCTGGAACTGGTGGAGGCCCACCGGGCGGCCATCGTGTTCGTCAACAGCCGCGGGCTCGCCGAGCGGCTCGCCGGCCAGCTGAACGCGCTCGCGGGGCGGGAGGTGGCCCGGGTCCACCACGGCTCCATGAGCCGGGAGGCGCGGGAACAGGTGGAGGCGGAGCTGAAGGCGGGGCGGCTGCCCTGCCTGGTGGCCACCTCCTCGCTGGAACTGGGCATCGACGTGGGCGCCGTGGACCTGGTGATCCAGATCGAGTCGCCCGGAACGGTGAGCCGCGGCCTGCAGCGGGTGGGGCGGGCCGGCCACGCCCTGGGAGCGGTGTCGAAGGGGCGGCTGCTGCCCAAGTACCGGGGCGACCTGCTGGAGACGGCCGGCATCGTGCGGGAGATGCGGAAGGGTGAGATCGAGGAGATCCGGGTGCCCACCGGCGCCCTGGACGTGCTGGCGCAGCAGGTCGTGGCCATGGCCGCCATGGACGAGTGGCGGGTGGACGATCTGCTGGCCCTCGTGCGCCGCGCCTGGGGCTACCGGGACCTCACGGAGCGGCAGCTCCGCAGCGTGCTGGACATGCTCGCCGGCCGCTACCCCTCCGAGGAGTTCCGCGAGCTCCGTCCCCGCATCGTGTGGGACCGGGAGGCCGGGGTCATCCGGGGGCGGGAGGGCGCCCGCGCCCTTGCGGTGCTCTCGGGCGGCACCATCCCCGACCGGGGGTACTACGAGGTCTACCTGGAAGGCCGCAACGTGAAGCTGGGCGAGCTGGACGAGGAGTTCGTCTACGAGTCGCGGGTGGGCGACGTCTTCCTGCTGGGCACGGGCACGTGGCAGATCCGGGCCATCGAGCACGACCGGGTCGTGGCCGTGCCGGCCCCTGGCCGGATGCCCCGGATGCCCTTCTGGAAGGGCGAGGGCTTCGGCCGCCCCCTGGAACTCGGCCGGAAGCTCGGCGCCTTCACCGGCGAGGTGGCCGCCCGGCTGGCAGACCCCGGCCTGCCTCAGTGGCTGCAATCCGAGTGCTGCCTGGATGAACGGGCGGCGCAGAACCTGGTGCAGTACGTGCGGGACCAAGTCGCCCATACCGGCGCCGTGCCCACCGACCGCCGGCTGGTGCTGGAGCGGTTCCCCGACGAGCTGGGCGACCAGCGGCTGGCGCTCCTCTCCCCCTTTGGCGGCCGGGTGAACACCGCCTGGGGGATGGTGCTGCGGGCCCGCATCCGGCAGCTGCTCCACCTGGAGGCGGAGGTGACCACCAGCGACGACGTCATCCACATTCGCCTGCCCGGCGCCGACCGGCCGCTGGACCCGGAGGCCCTGGTGCGCATCGACCCGGACGAGGCCGTGGAACTCCTGCTGCAGGAGGTGGGCTCCACTCCGCTCTTCGGCGCGTACTTCCGCATGAACGCGGGGCGGGCGCTGGTGCTGCCCCGCCCCCGGCCGGGCAAGCGCCGCCCCTTCTGGCTGCAGCGGCTGAAGGCGGCCGACCTGCTGCAGGTGACCCGCCGCTACCCTGACTTTCCCCTGGTGCTGGAGACCTACCGCGAGGTGCTCCGGGACGTGCTGGACCTGGAGGGGCTGCGCCAGGTGCTCACGGATCTGGCCAGCGGGACCATCGAGCTGGCGGTGGTGGAAACCGACTCCCCCTCCCCCATGGCCAGCCAGATCCTGCTCCAGTTCGTGGCCGAGTACATGTACGAGGGCGAGGCCCCCAAGGCGGAGCGGCACGGGACCCTGCTGGCCCTGCACCGGGAGCTGCTGGACGAGCTCCTCGGCACCGGCGCCCTGCGGGAACTGCTGGACCCCCGGGCCATTGCGGCGGTCGCCGCCCGTCTGCGGGGGCAGGCCGAGGGCTGGCACCCGCGGGGCCCCGACGAGGTGGAGGACCTGCTCCGCCGGGCTGGAGACATGAGCCAGGCGGAGCTCGAAGCGGCAGGCGCCCGGCCGGAATGGCTGGCGCAGCTGGAGGCGGAGCGGCGGGCGCTGCGGCTGCACGCCGCCAGCCGTGACCGCGGCGGGGCCTCCCCCGCCGGCGATGCCGGTGCGGTCCACTGGGTCCATGCCGACGACGCGCCCCTCTATCGCCGGCCGGAAGCCGACGTGGCGGCGGTGGTCCGGCGGTACGCCCGGGCGCACGGTCCGTTCCGGCCCGAAGAGGTGGCCCGGCGCTACGGCCTGCCGCCGGCGGAGGTCGCAGCGGCGGCCGAGGGGCTGGCCGCCGCCGGTACACTGGTCGCCGGCGAATTCACCCGGGGCGCCGGGGGCCGGGAATACTGCGACCGGGAGGTACTGCGCCAGATTCGGCGGCAGACGCTCACCCTGCTCCGGGCCGAGGTGGAGCCGGTGGACGGTGCCGCCTACGCCCGGTTCCTGATGAGCTGGCAGGGGGTTCAGGCAGGCAGCCCGATGCCGGGTGCACCGGGGGATTCGCCAGCCGCCGGTACGCCCCCGGCCGGAGCACCGGCAGAGGGGCCCTGGTCGGGCGCGCTCCTCAGGACGCTCCGCCGCCTGCAGGGGATCCCGCTGCCCGCCGAACTGTGGGAGCAGGAGATCCTTCCCTGCCGGGTGCCCGGCTACCAGCCGCTCTGGCTGGACCAGTTACTGGCGGCAGGCGAGCTGCACTGGGTGGGTGCGCCCGGGAGGCGCCTCGCCTTCTACCTGCCCGATCAGGTGGGCCTGTTTGCCGGCCGGCTGGAGGCCGCGCCCTCCGAAGGACTCGCCCCCACGCAGGCGCAGGTACTGGAGGCCTGCCGGGCCACCGGAGCAGCGTTCCTGGGAGCCATCGCCCGGCGGGCCGGCCTGAGCCCGAACGAGGCGCTGGAAGCGCTCTGGGAGCTGGCCTGGATGGGCCTCGTGACCAACGACACCTTCGCGCCGGTGCGGGAGGTGCTCCGGTCCCCTTCCCGGTCTGCCCGGCACCGCGGGCGGGCGGCGCCCGTGCTGCGGGGAGGCACCGGCCGCTGGTGGCCGACCGCAGCGCTGGTGGAAGCGGCGCCGGCGGTCCTTCCCGGCGGTGAGGGGACGCCCGGAGGCGCCGCGGATCGGGCCGAGGCTTACGCCCGCCTCCTCCTGGACCGGTACGGCGTGGTCAGCCGGGAGGTCGCGGCGGCCGACGGCGGCCCGGCCCCGTGGGGCGAGGTGCTGGAGCGCCTCCGGCGGATGGAGTGGCGGGGTGAAGTCCGCCAGGGCTACTTCGTCGCCGGGCTGAGCGGCCTGCAGTTCGCCCGGGCCGACGCGGTGGAGCGCCTCCGCCGGGCCCGGGATCTGACCGGCGGCCCGCCCGTGCTGCTGAACGCCACCGACCCCGCCAACCCCTACGGCGCCATCCTGCCGTGGCCGGAGGGGGAGCGCCTGGCCCGTCTCCCCTCCACCTATCTCGTGCTGCTGGACGGCCTGCCCGTCCTGGGCGTGGAAAGCCACGGCCGGCGGCTCGTCCCCCTCGCGCCCCTGCCGGAGGAGCGGCTCGGCGCGGTGCTGGCCGCCCTCCCCGGCCTGCTGCGGAGGCCCGCGGCGCGGGCTGTGCGCCGTATCGAGGTCCACCAGTGGGGGGACGCACCGGTGCAGCAGAGCCCGGCCGCCGAACCTCTGCGGGCCCTGGGCTTCGAGCCGTCGCCCCGCGGTCTGGTCTACTACGGTCCGCCCCGCAGGGGCGGCTGAGGCCCCGTCGGGGCAGGAGCGGGGTGTTCGATGCCGAAAGGGGAACTGCACCGCACACCAGAGGCCGACAAGGAGTGGTATCGAACTTGCGACTGGCCACAAGGGTTCTGCTGTTCCTCAATAAGTTCTTCCGCCCGCCCGTACACCCGTTCAACCTGGCCAACCAGGGCACGATGCGCTACGCCGACTGGCAGTTCGAGCGGGGGCACCTCACGCTGGAACACTACCGCCCCTTCGCATCACCCGAGGAGATCATGAAGGGGAAGACGGTGCTGGACATCGGCTCCGGCGCGGGCGGCAAGACCCTCTACTACGCCACGCTGGGCGTGAAGAAGATCTACGGCGTGGACGTCGTCCCCCACTACGAGGAAGAGGCCCGGGCGATGGCGACGGAGAAGAACCTGGCTGACCGGGCGGAATTCCTCACGGCGGACGCCACGCAACTGCCCTTCGCCGACGACTTCTTCGATGTGATCATCGCCAACGACGTGATGGAACATGTGGCCGAGCCCGAGGCGGTGCTGCGGGAGGCCTTCCGCGTGCTGAAGCCCGGTGGGAGGTTCTTCACCAACTTCCCACCGTATTACCACCCTTACGGCGCCCACCTCTCCGACGTCATCGGCATCCCCTGGGTCCACGCGCTCTTCAGCGAGCCCGTGCTGATCGAGGCCTACCGCGAGCTGGTCAGGGGGCTGCCCGACGCCGACATGCGGCTGCGCCTGCGGCTGGGGGACCCCGAGCGCAACTCGACGCGGCTGACCTACATCAACCACATGACCATCAAGCGGTTCCGCCGCATCGTGGCGGAGTCGCCGTTCCACGTCGCCCACTGGCGGCTGGTACCGCTTCGCTCCTTCCTCCGGCCCCTGGCGGTGCTGGCCCCTGAGTTCTTCATGAAGGCGGTGGTCTGCATCCTGGAAAAGCCGGCGCGCGCGTGAAACCGACGGTTGACGCCGGGACGGTGATGTAGTTACAATGGGCTACATCGGATCGGGCATGTAGCACCAATCGGCTACAGGCACCGGGGCTACCATCCTTGATGACCCGATCGCACGTGCGACCCCGGATATGCGGCAGCCTCCGAGCCCCCGAGAACCGAGGGCCTGGAGGCTGTTGCGCATACTAGCCTAAGGGAGGTGTGAGGGTGAGCTTCTTGTTGGAAACCAGCCTGATCCTGGTCTCCGTGCTGGCGGCCGGCCGCCTGAGCCAGCGGCTCGGACAGCCCGCCGTGCTGGGCCAGTTGCTCGTGGGGGTGCTCCTCGGCCCGGCCCTGCTGGGCTGGCTCCATCCGGGGCCGCTCATCAGCGAGCTGGCCGAGATCGGCGTGGTACTCCTGATGTTCATCGCCGGTCTCGAGACGCAGTTTGAGGAGATCAAGCGGAACGCGTTCGCCGCTACGCTGGTGGCCACCCTGGGCGTGGCCCTCCCCTTCGTCGCCGGCTGGGGGCTGGCCAACTTGTGGGGTTACGGATTCGCAGTAGCGATGTTCACCGGTGTGCTGCTGGTGGCCACCAGCGTCTCCATCTCGGCGCAGACGATGAAGGAGCTCGGTCACCTCCAGTCCCGCCCCGGCGTCACGGTTCTGGCCGCTGCAGTACTGGACGATGTGCTGGGCATCATCGTCCTTTCGGTGGTTCTGGGCAGCCTGGGCGTGTCGGGCAGCACCGAGCCCCTGCCGGTCCTCCTGGGGAAGATGGCAGTCTTCTTCGCCCTGGCCGCGCTGGTGGGCTACAAGCTCCTGCCCCTGCTCCTCCGGCCCGTCGCCCGCCTGGAGAGCAGCCTGCCCCTGCTCACGGTCGCCATCAGCGTTGCGCTGGCCTTCGCCTGGGCGGCCGAGTTCGCCGGGCTGGCGGGCATCATCGGCTCGTACCTGTGCGGGCTGATGCTGAGCCTCACCGAACTCAGGGAGAAGATCATGCACGAGGTGGAGCACACCGCGTACGCCTTCTTCGTGCCGTTCTTCTTCGCCAACGTCGGTCTCTCGGCCACGTTCTCCGGCATGACCGCCTCCTTTTTGGGTTTCATCCTGATCCTCGTGCTGGTCGCGGCGCTGACGAAGATCGTCGGCTGCGGCGCCGGCGCGCTGCTCGCCCGGTTCTCGCTCCGCGAGGCGACGCAGGTGGGTATCGGCATGATGGCCCGCGGCGAGGTCGGCCTGATCGTCGCCACCATCGGCCTGAACGCCGGACTCCTCCCCCCTGACCTCTACACGACCATGGTGTTCGTGAGCCTGGGCACGACCCTGCTCACCCCGCCGCTGCTGAAGGCCGCCTTCCGGGCGGAACCGGCGGGGGTGGAGGTCCAGCCGGCCGCAACGGACTAGACGCCGGCTGCAGGTGCACACAAGGGGCTGCCCCGAGCCTCCCGCAAAGGGGTCTCGGGGCAGCCCTGGCTTTTGTGCGATGGCTCGGCCTCACTGTCCCCGGCCGCCCTGGTAGCCCGCCACCGCGCGTGCGACCACGTCCTTCAGACGCCAAGCCGTGATGGCGTGGTGTGAGGCATGCCACACGGCCCGGCCGTCCCAGATCAGCAAGGCCTGGGGCGACTGGTGGGCCACCCCCACCCGACCCGCCAGGGCGAGCGAAAGGGGCCGCTCCTGGATGACCCGCACCCACGCATGCCCCACCCGGGCCGCCTCCGGGCTGGCGAGGAACGCCTGCCACTCCCGGTGCGCCTGAGCCGAGATCGGGCAGGTGGTGGAGTGTTTGAAGACCAGCACGGGCCGGCGCCGGGATTCGCCCAGCACCCATTCCACATCGGCCGGGGTGCGAATCTGCCTGACCTCGGCCATGCGGCTACCTCCTAACTGTGTCTCAGGCTCTCTCCCAGTCTATGGCCCTCCGGGATGGCTGGCCTGCGCCTCCACCGGGCGCACGGGCTCATCCACCGACCAGACCGAGACCTCCTGGCTGCCCACCGCCTGGACCGTGGTGTCTGCCCAGACGGCCTGCAGGCGCTCGTAGTCGGCCACCGTGATCAGCGGGTCCGAGCCGCTCTCGTAGTCGCGCATGGCCTGCTCCACCGCCACCACCCGGTAACGCTTCTGCCCGTCGACCGTATACGGGTGCACCCAGGTGGGGATGAACGAGACCCGCTCGATGCGGGTGACCCCGCCCTCCTTCGCCACATCGATGAGCAGCATCAGGCCGGCCTCCCGGTGGAGCCCCTCCTGGTTGGAGATGAAGTTGCCAAGGCTGTAGATTACGGCCCGGGGCAGGTCACGCCCGAACTCGTCCTGCACCTGGCGGACCTCGATGGGCTGGATCACGTGGGGGTGGCAGCCCAGCACGATGTCCGCGCCCGCCGAGAGGGCCAGGTCGACGAAGTAGCGCTGCTCGTCGTTGGGCTCCCGGGCGTACTCCTCGCCGAAGTGGAGGGCCACGGCCACCAGGTCGACGCCCTCCATCTGGCGCGCCCGCCGGATGTCGCTCGGCAGCCGCTCCGCGTCCAGCATGTTGACCGACCACGGCTCGGGCAGAGGGATGCCGTTGGTGTACCCGGTGTAGGCCAGCACCGCCACGTTGATCCCGGGCGCCGCCTCGACCACCAGGATCTGCTCTCGCTCCTCGGCCGAGCGGAACGAACCGGTATGGGCAACGCCGTACTGATCGAGGGCCTCGTTGGTCTTCCGCACGCCGAACTGGTCGTAATCCAGCGAATGGTTGTTGGCGTGGGTGAGCACGTCAAAACCGACCGCCTTCGCATCGCGGGCAAACTCGGGCGGCGTGTTGAAGCTGGGGTAGCCCGACCAGGGGTAATCCGGCCCAGTCAGGGTAGTTTCCAAGTTTGCAATTGCGAGGTCGGCGCCTTCTATCCACGGCCGAACCGGCTCGAACAGCGGCCGGAAATCCCAGCCGCCGTCGGGCAGTGCCGAGGAGTAGACCAGCGGCAGGTGCATGAGGAGGTCGCCCACGGCCAGGATCCGGGCGGTCGTTCGGGGCGGCTCCGTCTCTTCCGGGGGCGGCGCATCCGGTTGGCCGGGTTCTGGCCCGGCCGGCTCACTCCCGCCCGGCGCGGGAAGCGCCGCCCCGGGCGGCGGCTCCGAAGCCGTGTCGGGCCCCTCCGGGGCGGCGTTGCTGCAAGCCGTGAGAAGCACGAGCATGAGGGCGAGGAAGGCCCGGAAGAAAGGGCGAACGCGCGTCACGAAGATCCCCACTTCCTTGTTACCGTTCATTCATTTCTTATTGTGACGCTGCCGCCCTCGCACCGGTTCCCGGTCCTAACCGGCGTGCCACGCCTTCCGGCACTCGGCCAGCAGGTCCAGGATCTCCTGCGACAGGGCGACGACCTGTTTCACCTCCCGGGCCGCCTCCTCCCGCTTCCCCTCGTTCCAGAGTTCGACGGCGTGCCGCACCGCGTCGTGCAGCTCCCGATGGGGCCGCTCCAGGTCGTTGAACGCCCGGATCGACCGGCCGGCTGCGCGGTTCGCATCGTACCAGCGGCCCAGACGACAGGCATGGTGGTCGCCCACGTCTTCGGGGGAGATCTGCTCCCGCCCCAGCAGCATCCCATGCAGCCGCTGGACCCAGAGCACGTGATCCCCCCGGGTGACCGTCAGCAGGTCTTCATCCGACAGGCCGATCTTGCACTGCTCGGTCAGCGAGCGGAGGGTGCGGAGGGCCCCCTGCAGGTCGGCGACCATCACGGCCAGCTCCGACGTGGCCTGCTGCACCTTGCCCATGGTGCCGGCGATCTGGTTGATGCTCGTGGCGGCCTGCTGTACCGCGCGCGACTGGTCCTCGGCCGCCTTCGCGATGTCCGTCATGGGGGCGGTGCTGTCGGCCACCGATTTGCGGATCGTCTCGAGGGCCAGCTGACCCTGCTCGGCGAGGCCGATGTTCTCGCTGATCTGGCGCGCCAGCTGCTCGGTGGCCTCGAACACGGCGTTGGCCCCCTGCCGCAGGGTGGCGATCTGCTCCTGCACCTCGCGCACGGCCTTGTGCGACCGCTCGGCCAGGCGGCGCACCTCCTGTGCCACGACGGCGAAGCCGCGGCCCTGCTCGCCCGCGCGGGCGGCCTCGATGGCGGCATTCAGCGCCAGCAGGTTAGTTTGCCCCGAGATGTCCTCGATCAGCTCCAGCACCTGGTGGATGGGCTCCACCGTGCCCAGCAGCCGGTTCACGTTCTCCTGCAGGCGGGCCATGTTGGCGGAGATGGCGGTCATGCCGTCCAGGGCCCCGTGCACGTGGGTCACGGCCGTTTCGGCCTGCTTCATGGTCTGGTTCGCCGTGCTCACCGCCGCATCCGACGAGGCGGCCACCTCTTCCACGGATGCCGCCAGTTCTTCCGCCAGTGCAGCCACCTGGTTGATCTCGTCGGCCTGCGCCCGGGTGGCCTCCACCAGGTCATCGGCGGCCAGCAGCGGCCGCGCCCCCTGTTCGATGGCGCTGGCCGAGGCGGTCGCCAGGGAGGCCAGCATGCGCTCCTGCTGGGTGATCATCTGCAGCATGCCTTCGCGGACGGGCTCAGGCACAGCGGCCGCCATCGCCCGCGCCTGGACCAGGTCGCCCCGGGCGAGACACTCGAACGTGCGGTTCAACGCCTCCCAGTCCGGTTCTTCGGCCACGTCCGGCACGACCGGAACCTCGGCAGGCTCTGCTGCGGTCGGCTGTGGCGTCTCTTGCTCACTCAGGTTCGGGGGATTCTCCACAACTGTGCGCTTCCGGAACCACACCGGCGTCACCCCATTTCCTATTCCGTTTTGCCTGATAACCTATAGGTTATGCGACAATTGCGTTGCCTCAAGTTCAATGTATTGCGATTAAGGCCCTGGTCAAGGCGTTCGAATTGTTTATTGAGAGGCCGGGGCCGCCCGCATGGCCCGGCAGGCACGGGAAAATCGCCCGGGCGCGCAGCAGCGGGACGGGTCGCCGTCCCGCTGCACGGTTGCGCTCTCGGTTAGCCCGCCTCCCTGGCCTCGTACTGCTCCCTCAGTTTGGCCACCACGTTCGGATCGGCCAGGGTGGTGGTGTCGCCCAGGGCACGGCCCTCGGCGATGTCCCGCAGGAGCCGGCGCATGATCTTGCCGGAACGGGTCTTGGGCAGGTCGGCCACGAAGTAGATCTCCTCCGGCCTGGCCAGCGCGCCGATCTTGCTTACCACGTGCTGCTTCAGCTCGTCGACCAGGTCGGGGCTGCCGCGCCGACCCTCCTTCAGGGTGACGAAGGCGGCGATCGCCTGGCCCTTCACGGCGTGGCTGCGGCCGATGACGGCGGCCTCGGCCACCATCGGGTGGTCCACCAGGGCCGACTCGACCTCCATGGTGCCGATGCGATGGCCCGACACGTTGATCACGTCGTCCACCCGGCCGATGACCCAGAAGTAGCCGTCCTCATCCCACTTGGCGCCGTCGCCGGTAAAGTACGTGGCCTTGCCGAACTTCTCGAAGTAGGTGGCCGCATACCGGGCCGGGTCGCCCCAGAGGGTGCGCAGCATCGACGGCCACGGCGACTTCACCACCAGGTAGCCGCCGGTGCCATAGGGCACCTCCTCACCCTTCTCGTTCACAATGGCCATCTCGATGCCCGGGAAGGGCCGCGTGGCCGAGCCAGGCTTCGTCTCCACGACGCCCGGCAGCGGCGTGCACATGATCGCCCCGGTCTCCGTCTGCCACCAGGTGTCGACGATCGGGCATCGCTCGCCACCGATGTACTTGTGGTACCACATCCACGCCTCGGGGTTGATGGGCTCACCCACCGTGCCCAGCAGGCGCAGCGAGGAGAGGTCGTACTTGCCCGGCCAGCCCTCGCCCCAGCGCATGAAGGAGCGGATGGCCGTCGGCGCCGTGTAGAAGATGTTCACCCGGTACTTCTCAACGATCTCCCAGAAGCGGCCCCGGTCGGGATAGTCGGGGGCGCCCTCGTACATGAGGGTGGTGGCGCCCTCGGCCAGCGGACCGTAGATCACGTAGGAGTGCCCGGTGATCCACCCGATGTCGGCCGTGCACCAGTAGACGTCGCTCTCCTTCAGGTCAAAGACGTACTTGGTGGTGGCCGCCACCTGCGTGAGGTAGCCGCCCGTGGTGTGAAGCACACCCTTGGGCTTGCCGGTGGAGCCGGAGGTGTAGAGGATGAAGAGCGGATCCTCGGCATCCATCTCCTCCACCGGACAGCTCGAGGGGGCGTTGCGCATCAGGGTGTGGTACCAGTTGTCGCGCCCCGGGTGCCACCCGTGTTCCACCAGCGACTCGTGGCCAATCCGCTTGACCACGATCACCCGCTCCACCGACGGGCAATCGACGATGGCCTCGTTCACGATCTGCTTCATGCGGATGATATTGCCGCGCCGCCAGCCGCCGTCGGCCGTGACCACGACCTTGGAGCGGCTGTCGTTGATGCGGTCGCGCAGCGACTCCGCGGAGAAGCCGCCGAAGACCACCGAGTGGATCGCGCCGATGCGGGCGCACGCCAGCATCGCCACCGCGGCCTCCGGGATCATCGGCAGGTAGATGGTCACCCGATCGCCCTTGCCGACGCCCATCTGCCGGAGCACGTTGGCGAAGCGACAGACCTCCCGGTGCAGGTCAAGGTAGGTGAGCACGCGCTCCTCCCCCGGCTCGCCTTCCCAGATGAGGGCCGCCTTCGTGCGGATGTGGCTCTCCAGGTGACGGTCGAGACAGTTGTACGCGACGTTGAGCTTTCCCCCCACGAACCACTGGGCGAACGGCGGGTTCCACTCCAGCACCTTCTCCCACCGCCGGAACCAGTGCAGGCGCTCCGCCATCGACGCCCAGAAACCCTCCCGGTCCCGCGCTGCGTGCTCGTAGAGGCTGTGGTCCGCCACGTTGGCCGCCGAGGCGAACTCGGGCGGCGGCGGGAACCGCCTGTTCTCCTGAAGCAGCGCCTCGAACTGCTTCGCATCCATCGCTCCGAACCCTCCCCCTGAAATCCGGTAGCAGTCGTGTTTAATTCGTCGGACTATACGTATTTTCCTCTAAGTTCTTACAATCACATGGGTGCCGGGTGTGAAACCAACCCGCTTTCCAGATCGTCCCAGTATTGAGCGCAGCTGCAGCCGCCAAAGGGGGAACCCACATGCGTCGCCTGGTTACCTGCTTCCTGGCCGCCGCCATGCTCTGCGCGGGCTGCACCCCGACCGCACGGGAGGCGACCGTGAGCTCTCCGCCCCCACAGACGCAGAGCATGCGGAGTCTGGCGTCAACGATCACTGCGCCGGATCCGTCCGACCCTGTCTCGGTTCAGGAGCGCCGCACCGAGAACGCTCCGGCGGACGCCCGGCCGGCAGAGGGGTCCGCCCCGGCCCCGGCCCAACCCCCGTCAACCCTGGCGGACGTCTCGCTGCCCCGCCTCCCCCTCTGGGGCCGGCCCGGGCTGCACCTGGCCAAGGCGGATGCCGGCGCCGGTCCGGCTTACGCCTACGCTCCCGTCGAGATGCTGGGAACCACGCTCCAGCCGGTGCGCCTGCGCCAGGGAACGGCCTATTTCCGGGTGGAGGACGACGCGGTCTACCTGCACGGTGTGGAGACGCCCCGGGGCGGCTTCAGCGCCCTGCCCGAGCCGCAGCTCGTGCACCGCCTGCCCGTGCGGGCGGGCGACACCTGGACGATCCACTTCCCCGGCCTCATGGGCGATCGCTTCACGTACACTGTGGAGGCGATCGAGCCGGTGGAAACGCCCACCGGCGAGCAGCCGGCGGTGCGCGTGGCGGTCGCGGCGGAGGACGGATCAGGCGCCGTGGAATGGTGGGTGCCGGGCTACGGGTTGGTGAGCTACGCGGACGCGTACGTGTCCTGGCGTGCGGAACGAGAACTGAACCGTGAACCGGAGTGGCCCGCCGCCGTCGGCCGGCCGGCCCCCGGATGGCAGGCCCTCCTCTGGGACGACGGCAACCAGTACTGGATCACCACGAGCGACGGAAAGCAAGAGCTGTTCCGTGTGGCCGACTCCTACTGGCGCAGCTACTACGGCTGGGCGCAGGCCGGGGAGTACGACCTTCTCACGCACTACCTCTACCCCGGCTCCTGGGGGGTGGGCCGCTTCTCCGCCTTCCGCTACAGCGAGCAAGCCGGGCAGTTCCAGCAGCTGAACTGGATCTCCTCAGCGGGAACCACTCCCCAGGTCGTCGGGGACGGCGGTTGGGGAACGACCGGCACGTTCACCCTGTGGGACTTCACCGGCTACCCGACCCGGGTCTACGTCTATCGTTTCGACGGCGAGGCCATGCGTTCTGACCCCGGCGAAGAGCGGATGGTCCGCGCCCAGTCTCCGGAGGCGTTCGTGCGACGCTTCTTCAACCCGCCGCCTCTGAATGAGGCGGACGCACGGGCGATGTTCCGTGACCCCGGGCTGTATGAAGAGGCGCGGCAAATCATCAGGGAGCTCGGCATCCCCGTCACCGTCGGCGTGGGTGCGATCGCCCCCGTTGACGGCAATCCGAACGCGTTCATCGTGGGCGACGGAGACCAGCTGGTGCTGGTCGAGGTGGAAATGGGCGAGGCCGACTTCCTGTTCACCCGGTTCGAGTTGCTGGCCGGCGGGGAGTGAACCGGAGGCGGCCAAAGCGTACCGCCCCGAAAATCCACGGAGCCTGTACCCCTGCTTCGAGGTACAGGCTCCTTCACGTCGTGGCCCATCTTATCCCTGCGTCAGCATGTTCACGATTTCGATCGGCGTGGCATCAGTGGGGATTACGAAGGTCCCTGCCTTCAGCTGCGTCTCCACGCCCAGCTCCGTCACCACCGAGAGGAACTCCTGCTCGTCTCCGATCAGGCCGTTCTCCTTCAGCAGGGCGGCGATGTCCTGAGAGGTGGAGCCCATCTCGATGGTCACGGTGACGTTGACCGGCTTGTCGGTGGGCTCGTCCTCGGAGGGCTCGGGACTTTCGGGGACCCCGGGGACGTCGGACGGCTCCTCCCCCGCCGGCGACTTCTGGGTGCCGGGTTCCTGCGCGTCAGGCCCCTTCTGCTCCGTTCCCCCCACCACGGCGGGGTTCTGCTCCGGGCCAGGCTCCGGCGGCGCCTGCCGGCCCCCGAAGAAGGGCAGGAGCGCGGCCGCCACCAGCAGCCCCGCGCCGAAGCCCACCGCCAGTCCGCGGTAGAAGCGCCGGTCTCCGCCAGGCAGGTACCACGGCCGGTGCTCCGGGATCTTGATCACTTCTTCATCGTACTGCAGCGGACTGGTGAGAATATCCCATGCCTCCTGGACGGTGGACTCGGGCGGGATGCGTGCGGTCTTGTCCAGCCGCGCACGCTGCGCCGGCCCACCCCACACGCCCAGCACGACAAGCACCAAGCCGAGACCCAACAGGAACCAGATCACCAGAAAGCCCCCCTGTCCGATTCGCTTCTTGACCGTTTGGATGTAATTGCAACGGGCAGGACATCTCAACTGCCAGATGGAATTGAGTCGGGAGATTCACGAGGGAGGGTTCAGTTCTTGGAGGGTTTCCCGTTCACCTACGAACAGCAGGTCGTGTTCCGCGACATCGACATGTTGGGGCATGTCAACAACGCGGTCTACGCCACCTACTTTGAGACCGCCCGCGTGGAGTACCTCCACGCCATCACGGCAGACCTACCCGATCGCTACTCCTTCATCCTGGCCGAGATCACCATCACCTACAAGTCGCCGGCCTACCTGCGGGAGCGGCTGATCATCGGCGTGCGCACAGCCCACATCGGCAACTCGAGCCTGGTGATGGAGGGCCAGATCGTCGAGAAGGAGAGCCGGCGCCTTGTCGCCACCAGCCGGGCCGTCCTGGTGCACTACGACTTGCGGGAGCAGCGGCCTGTGCCCATCCCCCAGGAACTGCGGGCGCGCATCGCCCGCTTTGAAGGGCGGGAGTTCTGACCATGCCACTGCGAAGACCCCGGCGGCGGCTCGCCGCGCTCCTCATCGCAGGGCTCCTGCTCGCCGGCTGCACCTCCCAGAAAGCAGGCCCCGCTCCAGTAGACGGTCCGGGGCGTCTGGAGGATTCGACGGGGCCGGTGCCCGTCCCTGCGATGGTAGCGGAAATCCCAGCGGATCCCCCCACGGTCACCCTCGAGCCTGGCCAGGTGCAACAGGGCGATTTCGCCGTGCTCCGGGTCGATCAGCCGCTGCCGGGCGAGCCGGCGCTTTACGTGGAGGGCCTCTCCGAGCAGCCGAGGCTGTTCCTGCTCGACCGGCAGCCCACCGCGTTCATCGGCTTTCCCGCCAATGCCCGGCCTGGCCGCTATCCCGTCCGCCTCACCTGGGACGGGGGCCAGTGGGAGGGCAGCCTCGAGGTAGTCTACAAGGAGTTCACCGTCGACCGGTTGGAGGTGACGGAGGAGCAGGAGCAGGTGTACTACGACCCCCGCCAGGCCGAGGAGTGGGAGCGGCTCTACCGCCTCCGTTCCACCAGCCGGCCCGAACCGCTCTGGCGCGACGTGTTCCGGCCCCCCCTCGAGGGCGATCTCGTGGTCACCACGTACTTCGGCGAGATCCGCATCGTGAACGGCGTGGAGACCGGTCGGCACAGCGGCATGGACTTCGCCGCCCCGACGGGCACGCCCATCCTGGCGCCGGCCCGGGGCAAGGTCATCCTGGCCGAGGAGTTCATCGTCTCCGGCCGTACGATCGTGATTGACCACGGCCTCAACCTCTTCACCGCCTATTACCACTGCGAGGAGCTGCTGGTGAAGGCCGGCGACTGGGTGGAGGCGGGGCAGACCATCGGCCTCGTGGGCTCCACCGGGTTCTCCACCGGTCCTCACCTGCACTGGACCGCCACGGTGGGGAACACCCCGGTGGACCCGTGGCCCCTCACCCAGGGGAGGGTGGCCGGCCTCTTCACCACCCCTTGAGACCCCCCCGCCGCCGTGTTAGCATGATGGCGGAGCGACCAGTGGGGAAAGGGGGAAACTGCCGTGGAGAACAGGCTTGAGCAAACCCCGGTTCCACCCGAGGCGCCGAGGGGGCCGGCGCCGGAGGAGCCCGTTCGCCCGGCCACCGACGAGGAGGTGGAGGCAGCCGTGGAGGCGTTCTTCCGCCGCTACCGGCGGGCGCTGGAGCGGCTCGGCAAATGCTAGTCTATCTCACCGCCGACCACCTGCTGGCCCTGCACGGGCGGATCATCGCCGAGACGGGCGGCCCTCCGGGGGTGCGGGAGATCGGCGGCGTGAAGTCGGCCCTGGCCCGGCCGTTTGCCGAGTACGGGGGCCAGGCGCTGTACCCGACGCTGGAAGAAAAGGCGGCCGCACTGGCGGAGGGCATCTCCCGCAACCACCCCTTCGTGGACGGCAACAAGCGCGTGGCCATCGCCGCCGGGTGCCTTTTCCTCATGCTCAACGGGCGCGAGATCACCGCCTCCGAGCAGGAGTTGGAGCACACCGCCTGGTCGCTGGCCGTACGGGAACTCGACCTGGCCGGACTGGCCGAGTGGTTTCGCCAATACAGCCAACCCGCGTCATAGTCAGGCGGGGGGCCCCCCCCCCCCGCGGCCCCCCGCCAAACCCAAAAGGGCAACTTGGGGGA
>NZ_JBFNEH010000019.1:0-55514 GCF_040797425.1 Symbiobacterium sp.
GACGGGCGAGATCATCGGCTTCTACTACAACCGGCAGATCTTTGAGGAGAACGGCGTCTCCGTGCCCACCACCTTCGACGAGCTCGAGGCTGCCTTTGAGACCTTCAAGCAGAAGGGCGTCACGCCGATCGTGCTCGGCAACCTGGACAAGTGGCCGGCCATCCACGTATACGGCGACCTCCAGGGCGCCTACACCACGCTGGAGTACCTGGATCAGCTGATCTACCACCAGGGCAATCAGACCTGGGAGACCGACGACATTATCGTCCCGGCCCAGAAGCTCCAGGAGTGGGTTCAGAAGGGCTATCTGATGGAAAACTTCGCCGGTGTGGGTTATGATGACGCGTGGAAGATTTTCGCCAACGGCGGCGGCGCCACGCTGCTGGCCGGCAGCTGGCTCTCCGGCGACCTGGCCAAGGCGATGGGCGAGAACGTCGGCTTCTTCCTCATGCCCGACCGCGATCGCCCGACGGTGCACGTGGGGGGCGTCGGTCTGCCGTACGGCATCATCAAGACCACCAAGCACCAGGACCTGGCGGCCGAGTTCATCAACTTCCTGGTCTCCGACCGGGCCGTGGAACTCCTGATTGCGAACGAGACGCTGCCCGGCCTGCCCATCGGCGACGAGCACATCAAGGAAGGCACGCTGTCCGGCGACCTGTACCGGGCCTGGAACTATGCCAACCAGACCAACACCGTGGGTCACTACATGGACTGGGCCACGCCGACCTTCTATGACACGCTGACTGCGAGCCTGCAGGCGCTGATGGCCGGTGAGATGGATCCAGAAGGCTTCGCAAGGGAGTTGCAGCGTGACTATGCGGCGTTCCTCGCAACGAAGCAGTAAGTCAGGCGGGGCGGAGCCGGCGGCCGCCGGCTCCGCCCGCATCCCGGGCCGGTCCTCTGTCCTGGCGAGGCTGGAGCCCCACCTCTTCTACCTCCCGGCGCTGGTCATCTACGCGCTCTTCATGGTGGTGCCGGTGGCCGGTACCGTGGGGCTCAGCCTGGTGCACTGGGACGGCTGGGGAGCCCCGTCGTTCGCCGGGCTGGCCAACTACGTCGCCGCCTTCCGCGACCCGCTCTTCTGGCAGGCGCTGTGGCACAACCTGGTGCTCATTCCGTACTACGTGGTCCTGCCGCTGGCAATCGGCTTGGTGCTGGCCGCGGTCATCGAGCAGCTGAAGCTCAGGGGCACGGGCTTTTTCCGCTTCACCCTCTTCCTGCCCTACATCATGCCGGGCGTTCTGGTGGGCGTCGTGTGGCGCTGGTTGCTCAACCCGGTGTTCGGGCTGGTGAACGAGGTGCTGGCCCTGTTCGGCGTCGCGGGCCCCGCCTGGCTGGGCGACTTCAAGCTGGCCTTGCCCACGGTGGGCCTCATCGGCGCATGGGCCGGGTATGGATTCTGCTTCGTCGTCTTCCTGGCCGGCATCCAGAAGATCCCCGCCGAACTCTACGAGGCTGCCCGCATCGACGGGGCGTCGGCGGTCGGGGAGTTCTGGCACGTGACGGTGCCCGGGCTGCGCGGGGAGATGGTGGTCGTGCTGGTGGCCAACATGATCAACGCGCTGCGGGCGTTTGACGTGATCTGGGCCACCACCCGGGGTGGCCCCGGGCGGCAGACGACGGTGATTGCCTCGTACATGGTTGAAAACGCGTTCAACATCAACCGGGTCGGATACGGTGCGGCGCTGGCCGTGATCCTGGCGGTGGTCACCATCGCCCTGTCCACGGCGACGCTGCGCCTGCTGGGGGAGAGGAAATGACGGACAGCGCAAGGCGGGCAACCTGGACCAGGCACATCCTCGCATACGCGTTCCTGACCCTCGCTGTGCTGGGGGCCCTCGTGCCCTTCATCACCACGACGATCTCGTCGTTCAAGACCGACACGGAGCTGGTGCAGGGGGCGCTCAGCCTGCCGAAGGTCTGGCAGTGGCAGAACTACGTGACCGCCTGGGTGCAGGGTAAGTTCGGCATCTTCTTCCGCAACAGCGTGATCGTCGCGGTGCTGGTGGTGGTGCCCTCGGTCATCCTCTCGGCCATGACGGGCTTCGCCTTCGCCCGCTACCGCTTCCGCGGGGCCGGCGTCCTGTTCGCGGTCTTCCTGCTCGGCATGACCATCCCCAGCCAGGCCCTGGTGATCCCGCTGTTCTACGAACTGAAGTTCATGGGGCTGCTCAACAGCCACGCGGCGATGATCCTGCCCCAGATCGCGATGAGCCTCTCGTTCGGCACGCTGCTGATGCGGACGGCCTTCGCCAACCTGCCGCGGGAGATCTCCGAGGCGGCCATGGTGGACGGCTGCACCTCGTGGCAGGCCTTCTGGCGGGTGCTCCTGCCGCTCGTCAGGCCGATCCTCGGCACGCTGGCCCTGCTCTTCTTCATCTGGACGTGGAACGAGTTCCTCCTGCCCTTCGTGGTGACCACGGTGGAGGAGTACCAGACGCTGCCGGTGGGCCTGCTCTACTTCCAGCAGCGGTGGACGTCCAACGTTCCCGTGCTCTGCGCAGGAGCGACCATCATCTTCCTGCCGCTCACCTTGCTCTTCCTCATCTTCCAGCGGCAGCTGATCGAGGGCATCATCGCCGGTTCCGTCAAGGGTTAAGCGCATAGGCTGGTCTTACTCAGGAGGGACAGGTAGGCGCATGGGAAAAGAAGGCCGTGGCGTCGGTCCGACGATCTATGACGTGGCGAGGGTCGCCGGCGTGTCCCTGGCGACGGTCTCGCGGGTGGTCAACCAGAGGCCGAACGTGCGGCCGGAAACGCGGCAGAAAGTTCTGGCGGCGATGAAGGAGCTGAACTACCGCCCCAACCTGATCGCTTCGGCCCTGATGACCGGGCGGACGGCCACCATCGGGCTGCTGGTGCCGGACATCACCAACCCCTTCTTCGCGGAGATCTGCCGCGGCGTGGAAGACGCGGGCTTCGCGATGGGCTTCAGCGTGATGATCTGCAACACGGACGAGAAGCTGGAGAAGGAGCGATGGTACATCGACGTCCTGCGGAACAAGGGCGTCGAGGGGATCATCCTGGCCAGCCCCGAGGTGAACGACCCGAACATCGCCGCCCTGCACGCGGAGGGCTTTCCCATCGTGCTGCTCACCCGCGGCGTCGACGCGCCGGAAGTGCCCTCCGTGGGCGTGGACGACTTCCGCGGCGGCTACCTGGCCACCGAGTACCTGCTGCGCCTCGGCCACCGGCGCGTGTCTCTCTTCGGGGGTCCTACCCGCACCCGTCCGGGCCTCTACCGCAAGAAGGGCTTCGAGGCCGCCATGGAGCAGTACGGGGTGCCGGTGGATCCGGCGCTGGTGGACGAGGGTGAGTTTACCGCAGCCAGCGGCGCGGAGCAGGCGACGCGCCTGCTGGCCAGACAGGTGCCGCTGCCGACGGCCATTGTGGCCGGCAACGACCTCATCGCCATCGGCGCGATCAAGGTCCTGCGGCGCAGCGGCATCCGGGTGCCGGAAGACGTGTCAGTGATCGGTTTCGACCTGACCGCCCTGGCCCGGGATTTCGACCCCGAACTCACCTCCATCGCACAGCCGATGCAAGACCTGGGCAGCGAGGCGATGCGGATGCTGGTCGAGCGAATCCGCGAGCCGGCGGCGCCGGTGCGCCAGATCCTGCTGCCCCCGCGCCTCTCGGTGGGCGAGTCGACGGCTCCTCCGCGCTCCGGACGCTAGGTCCGGCGCGGTTTCCTTTGCGGCAAGTTGTAAGCGCTTACAATAGAGCATGAAATGGAGTGGATGGCATGAGCAACGCAAGGTTGGGTTGCGCAGTGCTCGGGCTCGGGCGCATGGGGTACCGGCATGCGAACATCCTGGCGACGCAGGTTCCGGAGGCCCGGCTGGTGGCCGTCTCCGACGCGCTGGCCGGCCGGACGGCGGAGGTGGCCGCTGACTTCGGGGTGCGGGGGAGCACGGACTGGCGCGAGATCGTGGCGGATCCCGAAGTGGATGCCGTCATCGTGGCCACGCCGAGCACGACCCACGCCGAGATCTGCATCGCGGCGGCGAAGGCCGGCAAGGCGATCTTCTGCGAGAAGCCCCTGGCGCTCACCGTGGCCGAGTGCGAGGCGATCGGTCAGGCGGTGGATGCCGCGGGCGTCCCGTTCCAGCTGGGGTTCATGCGGCGCTTCGATCCGGGCTACGCGGCCGCGCGGCGTGCGATTGACGAGGGGGCCATCGGCGACGTGGTGGCCTACAACGGCATCAGCCGCGATCCGGAAGCGCCGCCGGAGGCGTATGTGGCCGAGTCGGGCGGCATCTACCTGGATTGCCTGATCCATGAGTTCGACATCGCCCGGTTCCTGATGGGCGACGAGGTAACCCGGGTCTACGCCACCGGCAAGGCCCTCGTCTACCCGTGGTTCGCCAAGTACGAAGACGTGGACACCGCCCACGTCATCCTCGAGTTTGCCCGCGGCGGCATCGGCCACATCGAGGGCAGCCGGCACGCCTTCTACGGCTACGACATCCGCGGCGAGGTCATCGGGACCAAGGGGACCATCACCATCGGCTATCAGCGGCAGACGCCCATCATGCTGCTGACCCGGGCCGGCGTGACCCACGACCTCGTCCCGGGCTTCCTGGAGCGGTTTGAGCAGTCTTACGCGATCGAGATCGTGGAGTTTGTGAACGCTGTCCGTGCCGGCCGGAAGCCGTCCGTCGGCGTGTGGGACGGCAGGCAGGCGCTCGCCGTCGCGCTCGCCGCCGGCAAGTCGCAGCGGCTCGGCCGGCCCGTGGCGTTGGAGGAGGTATGAAGATGGCACGCCTCACCGGAGCGGAGATCCTGGTCGAGTACCTGATCGCCAACAAGGTTCCCTACGTGTTCGGCATTCCCGGCCACGGCGACGTCTGCCTGTTCGACGCCGTGGTGGACCGGCAGGATCGGATCCAGGCCCGTATGGTCTACCACGAGCAGAGCGCGGCCCACATGGCGGACGCCTACTACCGGGTGACCGGCCAGCCCTGTGCGGTGTTCACCTCCATCGGTCCCGGCGCGTGCAACACCACCATCGGCGTGGCCCAGGCCTACGTGGACTCCACCGCCCTGCTGGTGGTGACAGGCAGCACCCACACCTACATGCGGGGCCATTCGGTCCTGCAGGAGCTGGACCGCTACCAGTTCTCCGACTTCCCTAACGTCCTCCGCCCGATCACGAAGCAGACCTTCCAGCCCACCCGCGCCGACGTGGTGCCCTTCGTGATGCACCGGGCCTTCAACAAGATGCTGAGCGGGCGGCCCGGGCCGGTCCACATCGACATGCCCATGGACGTCCAGGCCGAGGCTGCCGACGTCGAGCTGCCCCTGCCGGTGCAGCGGCAGGCGGCCCACCGGCCCCGGCCCGACGCGCAGGCGGTGGAGAAGGCCGTGCGCCTGCTGCTGGATGCGGAGCGTCCGGTGGTGCTCATCGGCGGCGGCGTCATCACCGCCAACGCCTGCAAGGAGGTGCAGGCGATCGCCGAGTTCCTGGGCGCCGCGATCCTGACCACCTGGATGGGCAAGGGCGCCGTGCCGGAGGACCACGAACTGTACGGCCTGCACCCCGGCTCCCCTGGCTCCAGCGTGGCCAACGCCCTGCTGCGGGAGGCCGACGTGGTGCTCTCCTTCGGCTGCCGGTTCACCGACTGGTCCTTCTCCAGCTACCACAAGGACTACAACATGCAGCCGGACTGCAAGTTGATCCAGGTCGACATCGACCCGCACGAGATCGGCAAGAACTTCCCGGTGGCCGTGGACATGGTGGCCGATGCCCGCAGCGCCGCCCGCGACATCCTGGACGGCCTGAAGCTGCTGGGCAAGCCCCGCGACTGGCGCGGCTCGGCCTGGCACCGGCGCATCGTGCAGCTGCGTGAGGAGTGGTACGCGGCGCTCCGTCCCGCCCAGACCTACGACGGCCCGGGGTTCACCACCATCTCCCGGGCGCTGGTGGAGGTCCGCAAGGCCCTGCCGCGGCACGGCATCGTCGTCGCCGGCGCCGGACTCGTTCAGAACCAGGTCTACCAGGAGTTCCCCGTCTACGAGCCCAGGACCCACATCAGCTCCGGCGGCTTCAGCACCATGGGCTTCACCGTGCCGGGCGCGATCGGGGCGAAGCTGGGCGCCCCCGACCGGCCGGTGGTGGGTCTGGCGGGCGACGGCGACTTCCTGCAGACCATGCAGGAGATGGGCGTCGCTGCCATGTACGACGTGCCGGTGGTCTGGGTCGTCATGAACAACCGCGGGTTCTCCTCCATCCGCAACCTCCAGGAGAACCGGTTCGGCCGCGATCGCGTGATCGTCACCCGGTTTGAACGGCGCGGCGAGGCCTACAGCGCCAACCTGGCCGAGGTGGCGCGCGGTTTCGGCATCCAGGGCGAGCGGGTGGTCGACCCGAACGAGATCGCACCGGCCGTGCAGCGGGCGCTCGCCTCGGGCGGCCCGGCCCTGGTCGAGGTGATGGTGAACGAGCGCGGCCTGACCAGCGCCGGCTGGTGGGACGTTCCCGTGCCAGAGTACCTGAAGGAATCGCACGCGGACTGGCGGCAGAATCGCAGCAAGGAGGTTCTTTAAAGTGGAAGGAACAGCCACCGGCCGGATCAGCGTGGGCGTCGGCCCGATCGGATGGGTGAACGACGACCTCCGGGAGTGGGGCGCTGAAACCCCCGGCACGCAGGTCATGGATGAGATCGGCGCCGCCGGCTTTGCCGGCACCGAGATGAGCTACAAGTATCCCCAGGACCCGTCCGAACTGCGCCAGACGCTCGCGGCGCGCGGGCTGGTGCTGTCCGCCGCCTACCGCTGGACAAACCTTGCCAACCCCCGCCGCCTCGAGGAGGAGATCGCTGCCACGAAGCGGCACATCGACTTCTGCCGCACCGCCGGCGCCCGCTACGCCATCGTCGCCGAGGGCTACCGGTCCCAGCACTGGGATCTGGAGGGTGAACGGCCGCGCCGGCAGCCTCTGGAGGAGGAGCACTGGAAAAGCCTGATCGAGGGGCTCCACGCCTGCGGTCGCTACGCCCGGGAGCGGGGGATCACCCTGGTCTTCCACCCGCACGGCGGCACCGGGGTGGAGTCGGAGGCGGAGATTGACCGCCTGATGGCCCTCACCGACCCGGAGCTCATCGGCCTCTGCCCCGACACCGGCCACATCTTCTACGGCGGCGGCGACCCGGCGGCGGTCTTCCGGCGCCACGCCGGCCGCATCCGGTACGTGCACGCCAAGGACGTCCGGCCCGAGGTGCTGGCACGCGTGCGGGCGGAGGGTCTCACCTTCAAGCAGGCCGTGATGGCCAACGTGTTCTGCACCCCGGGGACGGGCTGCCTGGACTTCCCGGCGATCTTCGCGCCCCTGCTCGCGACGGGCTTCTCGGGGTGGATCGTCGTCGAGGCGGAACAGGACCCGGTGCGGTACCCGGCCCTGGAGGTCTCCCGGGCCGCGCGTGCCTACATCCGGGAGGTGACCGGAGCATGACCCAACCGACCCTTCTGATTCGGCAGCAGCGGGAGGCGGGGCTGCTGGTCTCGGTGGCCCCGCCCCAGGGCGGCATGACCCGCACCCACTTCCAGGCGTACCGGCTGAAGCCCGGCGAGACGCTCACCGGCGACGAAGCAGGCCGCGAGGCGGCTCTCGTCGTGCTCGGCGGGAAGTGTACGGTGGCAGCCGGGAGTCTGGAGTTCCGCGGCGTCGGCACCCGCCGGGACGTGTGGGAGAAGGTTCCGCCCGCCGTGCTGCTCCTCCCGCCGGCGACGCCCTTTTCGGTGCGGGCGGAGACCGACCTGCACCTGGCGGTGGCCTCCGCCCCCGTGAGCCGGGGCGGCGTGCGGGCGGTGCGGCTCGTGGGCCCCGAGGAGATGGTGACGGAGCATCGGGGCGAGGGCCAGACCTACCGCTACATCCAGCACCTGCTTCCGCCCGCCTCGACGCTGGCCGAGTCGCTGATCCTGGTGGAGGTGTACACGCCGGGCGGCAACTGGTCCAGCTTCCCGCCCCACAAGCACGACACCGAGGATCCGCCCCACGAGAGCTTCCTGGAGGAGATCTACTACTACCAGATCCGCCCCTCCGGCGGGTTCGCCTTCCAGCGGGTCTACACGGACGACCGCGCGCTGGACGTCGCCTGCGCACCGGGGGACGGCGACCTCGTCCTGGTCCCGCGCGGCTACCACCCGGTGGCGGCCACTCCGGGCCACGACGCCTACTACCTGAACGTGATGGCCGGACCCACGCGCAACTGGAACTTCCGGCCCGACCCGGTGTACGCGCACCTGATGAACTGGCAGAAGCCCAACGTGTAGCCTGCAGCCGTCCGGGAGGAGGAATTGACGTGGTCCTGAAACCCGACACCCGCGTCTACTGCCTGGGCAGGGTGCTGGTCGACCTTTACGCCGAGCAGCTCCACACGCCCCTGGCGCGGGTTCAGTCCTTTCGCAAGTACCTTGGCGGCTCCGCGGGCAACACCGCCTTCGGGCTGGGCCGCCTCGGCGCCTGGGCGGGGCTGATCAGCCGCGTGGGCCCCGACGAGTTCGGCGACTTCCTGCTGGCCGAGCTCCAGGGGGCCGGGGTCGACACCGAGATGGTGCGGCGTGACCCGCGCTATCCCACCGCGCTGGCCTTCGGCGCCCTGTTCCCGCCGGGCGACTCCAAGGTGCTCTTCTACCGCAAGCCCTGCGCCGACAACCACCTGGAGATCGGCGACATCATTGAGGAGCGGCTCGGCGGGATGCTGGTGGTGGCCGCCACGGCCCTCGCCGAGTCCCCCGTGCGGGAGGCCGCCCTGTACGCCCTGCACATCAACCGGCGGCGGGGCGGCGTCAACGTGGTCGACGTCGACTGGCGCCCCGGCCTCTGGGCGGACCCGCGGGCGGCGCTGCCCTACTACCGTGCCGCACTGGGCCTGACGGACATCGTCCTCGCCAACGAGGCCGAGCTGGCCTTTGCGGGCGAGTCCGATGACCCGCCCACGGCAGCGGCAAACATCCTCGCCCTGGGCCCGCGCCAGGTGGTGGCCAAGCGCGGCGGGGCCGGCGTCCTCATCTTCGGCGAGGGCGGGCCGCTGCAGGTGCCGCCGTTCCGGGTGGAGGTCATGAACACCCTGGGTGCGGGCGACGGCTTCGGCGCGGCTTACTGCTTCGGGCTCCTGCAGGGATGGCCCACCGAACGCTGCGCCACCTTCGCCGCGGCGGCCGGCGCGATCGTCGTCAGCCGTCACAGTTGCTCGCAGGCCATGCCCACCCGGGCGGAGGTGGAGCAGCTGATGGCCGCCCAGGGCCGCGCCTACTAAGCAGAGAGGAGATGGAGCATGAGCGGAAACGAGATGCCCCGCCTGGCCCCCATGCTGATCGGGAGCGAGTGGCGGCGCACCTTTGACGGACCGACCACCCCCGTGGTCAACCCGGCGACGGAAGAGGTGCTGGCCGAAGTGCCGGCCGGCGGTGAGCGGGAGGTCGCCGAGGCCGTGGCTGCCGCACAGGCCGCGTTCCCGGAGTGGTCGGCCGTTCCGGCGCCGCGCCGCGCCCACTACCTGTTCCGGTACCGGGCGCTGCTGGAGGAGCACTTCGAGGAGCTGGCCCGGCTGATCACCCTGGAGCACGGCAAGGCCCTGGACGAGAGCCGCGGCTCCCTGCGCCGGGGGCTTGAGGTGGTGGAGTTCGCCTGCGGCATCCCCACCCTGCTGATGGGCGAGACTCTGACGGACATCTCCCGGGGGATCGACGGCAGCCTCATCCGCCAGCCGCTGGGTGTCTGCGCCGGCATCACCCCCTTCAACTTCCCCGGCATGATCCCCCTCTGGATGTTCCCCGTGGCCATCGCCTGCGGCAACACCTTCGTTCTGAAGCCCTCGCTGCGGACGCCGCTGACCAGCGTGCGCCTGGTGGAGCTGGCCAGAGAGGCCGGCCTGCCCGACGGCGTCATCAACCTGGTGCACGGCGGCCGGGAGGCGGTGGACGCCCTCCTCACGCACCCTGACGTGAAGGCCGTCTCCTTCGTCGGCTCCACGCCGGTGGCGCAGCACATCTACGCCACCGCCGCGGCGCACGGCAAGCGGGTGCAGGCCCTCGGCGGCGCCAAGAACTACCTCACCGTGATGCCCGATGCCGACATGGAGCGCACGGTCAAGGCGGTCATCGATTCGGCGTTCGGCTCCACCGGGCAGCGGTGTCTGGCGGCCTCGGTGCTGATCGCCGTGGGAGCGGCCGGCGACGAGATCGTCTCCCGGCTGGTGGAGGCTGCCCGGCAGGTGCGGGTGGGCGACGGCCTCGACCCCGAGACCTTCATGGGCCCCCTGGTCTCCCGGGAGGCGCTGGAGCGGGTGACGCACTACATCGAGCTCGGCGTGCGGGACGGCGCAGAGCTCCTCCTGGACGGGCGGGAGCACCCCCGGTACGGCTCGGGCCGCGGCTTCTTCATCGGCCCGACCATCTTCGACCGCGTGCCGCCCGAAAGCGCCCTGGTGCGCGACGAGATCTTCGGGCCGGTGCTGGCGGTGATCCGGGCCGACACGCTGGAGGAGGCGATCGCCCTGGCCGGCCGGTCGGCCTACGGCAACGCCAGCGCTATCTTCACCCGCGACGGCAAGGCCGCGCGCACCTACGCCCTGGCGGTGGATGCCGGCATGGTGGGCGTGAACATCGGCGTCCCGGCCCCGATGGCTTTCTTCTCCTTCGGCGGGCACCGGGCGTCGTTCTTCGGCGACCTGCGGGCGCACGGCAAGGACGGGGTCCACTTCTACACGGCAGAGAAGTCCATCACCACCCGCTGGTTCTAGCGGGCCTTCCGCATCACACCTCCACATCCGGCAAGCGCACCCCGGCCCTGCGCCGGGGTGTGCTCGTGCATCGCCCCAGCAGGAGGGCGGGAAGGAGGATGCGAAAGAAGACGTATCCTACCTCGAGGGGGTACCTTGCAGCGATGGCCAGGGCCAAGAGCCTCTTCGTCTGCCAGGAGTGCGGTTACGAGTCTCCGCGCTGGATGGGTCGGTGCCCGGGCTGCGGCGCCTGGAACAGCCTGGTGGAGGAGCCGGCGGCCCGCTCCGGCGGGTCCGGCGCCGGCCTGCCGGGCCTCGGTTCGGGCGAGCGGCCCGTGGCCATCGGCGAGGTGCCCGCGGAGGACGCCCGGCGGCTCCCCACGGGTTCGGCCGAGCTGGACCGGGTACTGGGCGGGGGCATCGTGCCCGGCGCGTTCGTGCTGGTGGGCGGCGACCCCGGCATCGGCAAGTCGACCCTCCTCCTGCAGCTGGCGGCCCGGGTGGCCCGGGATCACGGCACGGTTCTGTACGTCTCCGGCGAGGAGTCGGCCCGGCAGATCCGCCTCCGGGCCGACCGGCTGGGCACCTTCCACGAGCGCCTGCTGGTGCTGGCCGAGACCAACCTCGAGGCCATCGCCCAGCACGCGGCGGCCATCCAGCCGGTGCTGCTCATCGTGGACTCGATCCAGACCGTCTTCACCCCGGACCTGCCCTCGGCCCCCGGCTCCGTCGGCCAGGTGCGGGAGTGCGCGGCGCGGCTCCTGCGCGTGGCGAAGGGACAGAACACAGCCGTCTTCATCGTCGGCCACGTCACCAAGGAGGGAGCCATCGCCGGCCCCCGGGTGCTGGAGCACATCGTGGACACGGTCCTCTATTTCGAAGGAGAGCGGCACGCCAGCTTCCGCGTGCTGCGCGCGGTGAAGAACCGGTTCGGCTCCACCAACGAGATCGGGCTGTTCGAGATGCGCGACGCCGGGCTGGTGGAGGTGGGCAACGCCTCCCAGCTGTTCCTGGCGGAGCGGCCGCTGGAGGTGGCGGGCTCTGTGGTGGTTCCCTCGCTCGAGGGCACCCGCCCCCTGCTGGTGGAGGTGCAGGCGCTGGTGAGCGCCTCCACCTTCGTCACGCCCCGCCGCACGGCCGACGGCGTCGACCTGAACCGGGTTCAGCTGATCATCGCCGTGCTGGAGAAGCGGGTGGGGCTGCTCCTGGGCAACCACGACGCCTACGTGAAGGTGGCCGGCGGCGTGCGGCTGGCCGAGCCGGCCATCGACCTGGGGCTGGCCGTGGCGCTGGCCTCTTCCTTCCGGGACCAGCCGCCGGACCCGCAGACGGTGGTGGCCGGCGAGGTGGGTCTGGCCGGCGAGGTGCGGGCCATCTCGCGGATCGAGCAGCGCATCCGGGAGGTGGAGAAGATGGGCTTCACGCGCATGGTCTTGCCCCGAGCCAACCTTCGTAGCCTGAGCGTGAAGACACACCTGGAACTGATCGGCGTTGAGACCGTGATGGAGGGGCTGGAGGCGGCCCTGAACCGGTGAGTCCCGGTGGCAGGGGGGTGTTCCGGTGGACGAGCGGGACGGTTTCTGGCGAGTGCTGAGGCAGGTCGCACCCGGCACGCCGCTCAGGGAGGGGCTGGAGTCCATCCTGCACGCCCGGACGGGTGCGCTCATCGTCGTGGGCGACTCCCGGGAGGTGATGGCGCTGGTGGACGGCGGCTTCCGCCTGGACTGCGAGTTCACGCCCGCCAGCCTGTACGAGCTGGCCAAGATGGACGGGGCCATCATCCTCACCCGCGACGCCAGGCGCATCCTTTACGCCAACGCGATGCTCGTCCCCGATCCATCGATTTCCACGAACGAGACCGGCACCCGCCACCGTACGGCCGAGCGGGTGGCGAAGCAGACGGGCGAGCTGGTCATCTCCATCTCGCAGCGGCGTAACCTGATCACGCTGTACCAGGGGCCGATGAAGTACATCCTGCGCGATTTCCCCGTCATCCTGGCCAAGGCGAACCAGGCCCTGCAGACCCTGGAGAAGTACAAGCTGGTGCGGGACGAGGCGGTCGCCCGACTCTCCGCGCTGGAGCTGGACGACATGGTCAGCGTGCAGGACGTGGCCGCGGCCATCCAGCGCACGGAGATGGTCCTCCGGATCGCCAAGGAGATCGAGCGCTACATCGCCGAGCTGGGCGTGGAAGGCCGCCTCGTGGCCATGCAGCTGGAGGAGCTGACCGCCGGTGTGGCGGCCGAGGAACTCCTGATTCTGCGGG
The DNA here is from genome assembly GCF_040797425.1 of Symbiobacterium sp. NCBI lineage: Bacteria > Bacillati > Bacillota > Clostridia > Eubacteriales > Symbiobacteriaceae > Symbiobacterium > Symbiobacterium sp. The sequence goes on from NZ_JBFNEH010000019.1 coordinate 12,997, forward strand.
ACTACGCCGCCGCCGGCGACGCCCAGTGTGCCGAGGCGCTGCGGGAGCAGCTGGCCTCCTGGCCGTACGAGATGCTGCAGGATCTGACGGCTATCGCCCGGCTCCTGGGCGTGGCTTCCGTGCCGGTCGCACTGGACGCCCCCGTCTCGCCCCGGGGCTACCGCATGCTGCGCCGGATTCCCCGGCTGCCCGCCGGGGTGATCGAGAACCTGGTGGGCCAGTTCGACCGGCTGCAGGGGGTGTTGCATGCCTCCCTGGAGGAGCTGGACGAGGTGGAGGGCATCGGCGAGGCGCGGGCGCGGGCGATTCAGGAGGGGCTGCACCGCCTGAGGGAGCAGATCCTCACGCTGCCGGGGCGGCACCTGGGGCTCCCGCCGACGCCGTGACCCCCGGCCTGGGCGGAAAAACACAAAGCCCGAGCGCAAGGCTCGGGCCTCATATTTTTCATTCACAGCGCCAGGCGGTCTCAGTCGGCAAAGTTGTAAACCCCGAGGGCGGACAGCTTTTTCTGCTCCTGGAGGATGATGTCGTAAAGGTTCAGGTCGAAGGTGTTGCAGAGCGCGGCGAGGTAGAAGAGGCTGTTGCCCAGCTCCGCCTCGACCACCTCACGGCAGTGGTCGCAGAGCTTGCCGCTCACGTGGGACTGCACATGATCCCGGAGTTGCTCCAGGGTGGCATCGGCCGGGTACTGCTGGCGGGTGGCGTGCACCTGGACACAGCCACAGGAGGTGACCGCCTTCGTGATCGCGCGGTTCACGCGGGCCTGAGACTCCTGGAGCTTGGCCATGATGTCCAGCACGCTGCGGTGACGGATGAGGTACTCATTTACCGTGTCTTGAAACTGATCGCACAGCAAGTCTTTCACGACATTCACCTCTCAGTCCCATGCGGGTCAGGGGTGCACCGATCCTCAGCCGGCGGGCATTTCCTGGCCTGCTTCTTATTGTAGCAGAGCGGCCTGTCCGGCACAAACGGCGGTTGCAGGAAAACCGCGCCAGCCCCCGCAGGCCCCGTGATTCGGTTGAAAGTACAGTGCGAGGGCGGAGCGTATCGCTTCCGCCCTCCCTCTGGTGGAGCTAAGGGGATTCGAACCCCCGACCTCGTGAGTGCGATTCACGCGCTCTCCCAGCTGAGCTATAGCCCCATCCTGAGGGTCATTGTACGGCGCCGTGGGCCGCGCGTCAAGCGGGTGTCCCGATGCGCGGCTGCGGGATACAGCAGGTGTGCGAATAATATGTATATTGTATAAACTTTTGTTGACAACCGTGTTAGCGTCTGGTACCCTGAAACCGGTAGGTCATGTGTGTGGGGAGGGTTCGGTCCGACCGGACGGGGGTGATGCGGTGTTTCAGGTGGGCGACAAGGTGGTCTACCCCAAGCACGGGGCCGGGATCATCGAGGCGATCGAAGACCGGGAAGTGCTGGGAGAGCGCAAGCGGTATTACGTGCTGCGCCTGTCGGTCTCCGACATGCAGGTGCTGGTGCCGTGCGACGGCTCGGAGCGGGTCGGGCTTCGCCAGGTGATGTCGGAACAGATGCTGCAGCGGGTGCTCGAGGTACTTCGCTCCCGGAACACGCAGCCTGCCAACAAGTGGAACCACCGCTACCGCACGAACCTGGAGAAGATCCGCAGCGGCGATATACTCGCCCTGGCCGAGGTGGTGCGCACGCTCTCGCAGCGCGACCGGGAGAAGGGCCTCTCCACCGCGGAGCGCAAGATGTTGGAGAACGCCCGGCAGATCCTCCTCTCCGAGATCGTGCTGGTCCGCGACCTCGAGCCGGAGCAGGCGAGTTCGTTCCTCGACCACGTCCTGGCGCAGTGAGGTGGCGCCGCCCCCCGGCGCCGCCTTCCTGCACATTTCCGCACCCAGCGAACCTGGCGTTTGCGTGGAGCGTCACATAATGTAGAGGGGTTCGTCCGCAATACCGGATAGCTATTTGCGCAAGAGGAGGTGAATGGATGTTGAGAAAGAACCTGCGCCTGATCCTCACAGCGGTGGGGGCGCTCAGCGGCTTCAGTTTCACCTTCCTCTGGAAGGAAAGCGTCGCCCTGCTGCTGTCGGTTCCGGAACACTGGGCGTTCACGCTGCTTTACTTCGTCGTTGGCACCCTTGTGGGTGGCCTCCTGGGCTTCTTGCTTCATCCATTCGTAACCTGGCTGGAAGGCCGGCTGGCAGGGACTTCATTCATCGATATCATCCTCGGTTCCGTTGGACTTATCTGCGGGCTTCTCATTGCGGCCCTGCTTGGCGTCTTCATCGGCAAGATTCCCCTCTTTGGCGGCGTCATCTCCATCCTGACCGCGGTGATCCTGGGCTATCTGGGCATGACCGTCACCACGCGCAAGCGGGAGGAGGTCAGCGAGGCGCTGGCCTCGGTCTTCAACCGCTCGGCGCGGAAGGAACACGCGGCGGCCGCGACGGCGCAGAAGGCGCACGAGTACCGCGGCGTCAGCAAGCCCAAGATCCTTGACACCTCCGTCATCATCGACGGGCGCATCGCCGACATCGTGCAGGCGGGTTTCCTCGAGGGCCCGCTGGTGGTGCCCTCGGTGGTGCTGGAGGAGCTGCGCCACATCGCGGACTCCTCCGACGTCCTGAAGCGCAATCGCGGCCGGCGCGGCCTCGACATCCTGAACCAGATCCAGAAGCAGGCGGGCACCGATGTGCGCATCTACGAGGGCGAGATCGACGCCCCCGAGGTCGACATCAAGCTGCTCAAGCTCGCCAAGATGCTGGGGGGTGTCGTGGTCACCAACGACTTCAACCTGAACAAGGTGGCCGAGCTGCAGGGCGTGAAGGTCCTGAACATCAACGAGCTGGCCAACGCCCTCAAGCCGATCGTCCTGCCCGGCGAGGAGATGACCGTGTCGGTCGTGAAGGAAGGGAAGGAACCCGGCCAGGGCGTCGGCTACCTCGACGACGGCACGATGATCGTCGTGGACGGCGGCAAGCGCAACATCGGCGAGACCATCGAGGTCCTGGTCACGTCGGTCATCCAGACGGCCGCCGGCCGTATGATCTTCGCCAAGCCCAAGCTTTCTTCCCTGGAGAAGGTGGCGCCGTGAGCGTGGCAATCGAAGGCGTTCAGGTTCCCGTCAGTGCCGTCATCCCCGCTGCTGGCTCGGGGACCCGCATGGGGGGAGGAACTGCCAAGCAGTTCCTCCCTCTCCGCGGCGAGCCGGTACTGGTGCGTACCGTAAAGCTCTTCAGCGCGTGCCCCCTGGTGGACGAGATCGTCATCGCCGCCGCTGATCTGGAGACTACCCGGGAGCTGGTGGGCCATCTGCCCAAGGTCGCCCGCATTGTCCCCGGCGGAGCGACCCGGCAGGAGTCGGTGTGGGCGGCGCTGCAGGCCGTTCACTCCCGCCCCCGGATCGTGGCGGTGCACGATGCGGCCCGGCCGCTCCTCACCCCCGCGGTGCTGGAGGGGGTGCTGCGTGCCGCCGCCGTCCACCCGGCTCTCGTGGTGGCGGTGCCCGTGCAGGACACGATCAAGCAGGTGGCGCCCGACGGTACCGTCGTCGCCACGCCCGACCGGGGATCGCTCTGGGCCGTGCAGACGCCCCAGGTCTTCTGGGCGGATGTGCTGGTGCAGGCCTTCCGCCAGGCCATGGCAGACGGCTTCACCGGCACGGACGACGCCTCCCTGGTGGAGCGGATTGGCGTGCCGGTACGGGTGTTCCGCGGGGAACCGACCAACCTGAAGCTGACCACCCCTGCGGACTTCCGGGTGGCGGAAGCCCTGCTGGAGGGAGGCGCATGACCGTGCTGGTGGGATTCGGCTACGACGTTCACCGCCTGGTGGCCGGGCGGCCGCTGGTGCTAGGCGGCGTACGGATTCCCCACGAGAAGGGGCTCGACGGCCATTCGGACGCAGATGTGATCCTGCACGCGCTGATGGACGCCCTGCTGGGGGCCGCCGGGCTGGGCGACATGGGCCGGCACTTCCCGCCGGCGGACCCGGCCTACGCGGGGGCCGACTCGCTGGAGCTGCTCCGGCAGGTGGTCGCCCTGCTGGCGGCGGAGGGGTACCGTCCCGTCAACTGCGACATGACGTTGCTGGCGGAGCGGCCCAAGATCGGGCCGTACGTGGGTGAGATGCGGGAGCGCATCAGCGGCGTCCTGGGCGTCCCGTCCCGGCGCGTCAGCATCAAGGCCACCACCAATGAGCGGATGGGTTTCGTGGGCCGGGAGGAGGGCATGGCGGCCTACGCGGTCGCCCTGATTGAGGAGGCCTGAACCGGGCCGGCACATCCCCGGACAGGGGCCAATGGCTTGACGTGCCTGCAATGGCTTGACATCCACAAGGGCGCTTCGTAAAATCGGAAGCAACGCAAAGGCGACGAACGGGAGAAGTACCTGCGGGAGCCCGTACAGAGAGCCGCCGCCCAGGCTGAAAGCGGAGGTCGGGGGAGCGCAGGGAACATGCGCCCGGGAGCTGGGGTCCGAACGGGCGCGGGCACGGTCCGCGACCGCTAGGCGCCCACGGAAGGCCACCGTTAGCGGGCACAGGGTGTGTTGGCACCCGGAAGAGCGGGGCGCGGTCCGGGCGCCCAATCAGAGTGGAACCGCGGGTGTGTGCCCGCCTCTGGTGTGCAGAGGCGGGCCTTTCCTTGTTGGAGAGGGAGGGAGCGAGATGTGGCGACAGATTCGGCGTGATATCCAGGTCGTCTTGGAGCGCGACCCCGCCGCACGGTCGGTTCTGGAGGTCCTGCTCTGCTACCCCGGACTCAAGGCGATCTGGGCGCACCGTATAGCCCACTGGCTCTGGCAGCGGAACTTCAAGCTGCTGGCCCGGATCATCTCCCAGATCTCCCGCTTCTTCACGCAGATCGAGATCCACCCCGGCGCCAAGATCGGTCAGGGGGTCTTCATCGACCACGGGTCCGGGGTCGTGATCGGCGAGACGGCGGAGGTTGGCAACAACGTGACCATTTACCAGGGTGTGACCCTGGGGGGCACGGGGAAGGAGAAAGGCAAGCGGCACCCCACTATCGAGGACAATGTGGTCATCGGCACCGGCGCCCGCATCCTGGGCTCCTTCCGGGTCGGCGCCAACAGCCGCATCGGCGCAGGGGCGGTGGTTCTGCGGGAGGTGCCGCCCAACTCCACGGTGGTGGGCAACCCGGGCCGGGTCGTGGTACAGAACGGCGTGCGCACAGACCAGCTGGACATGATCCACATGCCCGACCCCATCGCCAACATGTTCGACCACATGCAGCGCCAGATCGACAAGCTCACCCAGCGCATCGAGCGGCTGGAAGAGGAGAATCGGGCCCTGCGCAGAGTACAGGAGGGTTTGGCCCATGGGCATCCGCATCTACAATGACCTGACCAGGCAGAAGGAACCGTTCGTCCCCATCGAGCAGGGCAAGGTTCGCTTCTACAACTGCGGGCCCACCGTGTACGACTACTTCCACATCGGCAACGCCCGCAACTTCGTCGTCTTCGACACGGTACGCCGCTACCTCGAGTACCGGGGCTACCAGGTGACCTTCGTGCAGAACTTCACCGATGTGGATGACCGGATGATCCGGCGCGCGGGCGAGCGCGGCATCACCGTGCGGGAGCTGGCCGACGAGATGATCGCCGCCTACTTCGAGGACGCGGGCGCCCTGGGCGTGCGCCCGGCGGATGTGCACCCGCGGGCCACGGAGTTGATCGACGAGCAGATCGCCATGATCCAGCAGCTGATCGACAACGGGCACGCCTACGTTGTCGAAGGCGGCGACGTCTACTACCGGGTCACGACAAAATCCGACTACGGGAAGCTGTCGCACAAGAACCTGGCCGATCTTGTCGCCGGCGCCTCGGAGCGGGTCGACCCTGACGACCGCAAGGAGCACCCCTTCGACTTCGCCCTGTGGAAGGCCCAGAAGCCGGGCGAACCGGCGTGGCCGTCCCCGTGGGGCATGGGGCGCCCCGGCTGGCACATCGAGTGCTCAGCGATGGCCCGCAAGTACCTGGGCGACACCATCGACATCCACAGCGGCGGCGAGGACCTGACCTTCCCACACCACGAGAACGAGATCGCCCAGTCGGAGGCGGTGACGGGCAAGCCCTTCGCCCGCTACTGGATGCACAACGCACACCTGATGATCGATGGAGCGAAGATGTCCAAGTCTCTGGGTAACTTCTTCACGGTGCGCGACATCCTGAAGCACTACGACGGCGAAGTCATCCGCATGTTCCTGCTCTCCGCCCACTACCGCACGCAGCTCAACTTCAGCGACCAGGCGATGGCGGAGACGAAGCGGGCGCTGGAGCGGCTCTACAACACGGTGACCAACCTGGAGCACCTGGCCCGCACCGCTCAGCGGACGGAGATGGACGCCGGCGAGGAGGCGACGCTGGCCCAGCTCCGCCAGGCCCGCGAGCGCTTCGTCGAGGCCATGGACGACGACTTCAACACCGCCGAGGCCATCGCCGTCCTCTTCGACCTGAGCCGCGAGCTGAACAGCCGCGTGGGCCCCGGCGCCTCCCGTGCCCTGGCCGAAGGGGGGCTCACCCTGCTGAAGGAGCTGGGCGGCGTGCTGGGACTCCTGCAGCGGCAGGTCTCTGCCGAAAACCTGGACGCGGAGATCGAGGCCCTGATCGCGGCGCGGCAGGCCGCCCGCAAGGCCCGCAACTTCGCCGAGGCCGACCGGATCCGGGACCAGCTCCGGGAGATGGGCATCGTGCTGGAGGACACCCCGCAGGGTGTGAGGTGGCGGCGGGTATGAGGCTGGAGAACCCGCTGGAGCTGCCCCCGCTTACCCTGGCTTACCTCGGCGATGCGCTGTACGAGACGTTCGTGCGGGAGCGGCTGCTGGAGCTGGGGCACGTGCGGGTGAACGACCTGCACCGCCACGCCCTCCGGTACGTGCGGGCGACCGCCCAGGCCGAGGCCCTGCAGCACCTCATGCCCGGGCTCACCGAGAGGGAGCAGGACGTGGTGCGGCGCGGGCGGAACGCCAAAGGGCACGGCGCCCCCAAGTCTGCCGACCCGGTGGAGTACGCCGCCTCCACCGGTTTCGAGGCGCTGCTCGGCTACCTGTACCTCTCCGGTCAGGAAGAGCGGCTGCGGGAGCTGCTCCTGGCCGCGGCCGCCTACGTGGAGGGCACGGCGCACTGACCAGTTCAGGGCGCGTCCGTCGGCACTTGCCGGGCGGCGCGCCCACCACCCCGTCGATCCCACCCCGCCGGGAGGGGCGTGGGCGGCGGGGTGGAATACTACATCGAAGTTTTGTAAGGCGGGAGGTGCGGCGGTTGAACATTGAACTGCAATACCTGGCGCTGTGCCGGGAGATCCTGGAGGAGAACGAGCAGGCCATCGCCGAGGGCCGCTGGACGCCGAACCGCACGGGCATGGGCACGGTGGGCGTGTTCGGGCGCATGCTCAAGCACGACATGGCCGAGGGGTTCCCGGCGCTCACGACCAAGAAGCTCTTTTTCAACTCGGTGAAGGCCGAGCTGCTCTGGTTCCTGGCGGGCCGCACCGACCTGGAGTTCCTGCACGAGCGGGGCTGCCACATTTGGGACAAGGACGCCGCCCGGAACGGCGGCAAGCTGGGGCCCATTTACGGCAAGCAGTGGCGGGCCTGGGAGGGGCCCGACGGCAGGACCTACGACCAGATCGCCTGGGTGATCGACCAGATTCGACAGATCGCGGCCGACCCGGAGCGGCCCAACCCCAACGCTCGGCGGCTCATCGTGAACCCGTGGAACGTCGCGGACCTCGACGAGATGGCCCTGCCGCCGTGTCACGGCCCGTTCCAGTTCCACGTGAAAGACGGCAAGCTGCACCTGGCGGTGTGGCAGCGCAGCGCCGACCTCTTCCTGGGCGTACCCTTCAACATCGCCAGCTACGCGCTGCTGCTCCACATGGTTGCCCAGGTGACCGGGCTTCAGCCGGGCACCTTCACCCACTACCTGAACGACGTCCACATCTACCGCAACCTGCTCGACCAGGTGCGGCTGCAGCTCACCCGGGAGCCCTACCCCCTGCCCCAGTTGTGGCTGAACCCGGAGATTAAGGACATCGACCAGTTCACGATGGACGACATCAAGCTGGTGAACTATAAACACCATCCGGCGATCCGCGGGGAGATGTCGACGTGATCATCCTCGTTGCGGCGATGGGCCGGGACCGGGTGATCGGCCGGGACGGGCGGATGCCCTGGCGCCTTCCCGCCGAGATGCGCCACTTCCGCCGCACCACGATGGGTCAGGTGGTGGTGATGGGGCGGAAGACCTACGAGTCGATCGGCGGCCCCCTGAAAGGGCGCACCAACATCGTGCTGACCCGGGACCCGCACTACCGGGCGCCGGGCTGCGAGGTGCGCCACTCCGTGGCCGATGTGCTGGCCGATCCGCGGCCGCTGTACGTGATCGGCGGCGCCGAGCTTTACCGGCAGTTCCTGCCCCATGCAGACGAGATGATCCTCAGCCGCATCGAAGGCGACTTCCCCGGCGACGCCTTTTTCCCCGAGTGGGATGAGTCCGAGTGGGAGCTGCTCTCGGCGACGCCCCACCCGCCGGACGCGGAGAACCTGTACGGGTTCACCGTGGAACACTACCGGCGTGTCGCACATCGGGGCGGGGCGGCGCGGGCAGACTGAAGCTGGAGGGGACGGAAGCCGTGTCAGGACAGATCGAGGGCCGCATTCCCGTGCTGGAGGCCCTGCGCGCCGGCCGCACGATCAACAAGCTCCTGGTGGCCAAGGGCGCCCGGGAGGGGTCGATCCGCGAGGTGGTAGCCCGGGCCCGGGAGGCCGGCGTGATCGTGCAGGAGGTCGACCGGGAGCGGCTGGACGCCATGGCCCGGGGTCGGAACCACCAGGGCGTGATCGCCCTCGTTGCCCCCCACCGCTACCACGACCTGGACGAGCTGCTCGCCCGGGCCGCAGAGGCGGGCGAGGACCCGCTGCTCCTGGTGCTCGATGGCATCGAGGATCCGCAGAACCTGGGCTCGCTCCTGCGCACCGCCGACGCCGCCGGGGTCCATGGCGTGATCATCCCCGAACGCCGGGCGGCCGCCGTCACGCCCACGGTGGCCAAGGTGTCGGCCGGGGCGGTGGAGTACGTGCCCGTGGCCCGGGTGACCAACATCGCCCGCACCCTGGAGACGCTGAAGGAACAGGGCTACTGGGTGGTCGGCACCCATCAGGACGCGCCGCAGCTCTACTACGAGGCCCGCCTGACGGGGCCGCTGGCGGTGGTGATCGGCAGCGAGGGCAAGGGCATGAGCCGGCTGGTCGCCGAGAAGTGCGACGTCACGGTACGGCTGCCGATGCTCGGCCACGTGTCCTCCCTCAACGCCGCCGTGGCCGGGGCCATCTTACTCTACGAGATCCGCCGGCAGCGCAGCACGCGCAAATAGAAACACCCGCGGCCCCGCGGGGGTGCGGGCGTCCTGACGTCCGGGGCGGATGGGCGGCGGCGACCGCCCTGACCGCCAGTGGCCCGGGTCGGTCGGGAGCATACCGGTGCGTTCCCGGCTGGTAAAATACAGAAGGGTGGCCGCATGGACAGGCCACCCGTTCTTGGCAAACGCGTTGCCGAATACATTTCGACATCGCTGCTGAGATCCCTGCTATTTTGCGACGGATTCTGCTGCCGTATTCAGGTTGACCTGGCCCGTTGCCTTGACGTTAACTCGCGCCAGCGAGTATAATCCACATTAGGATTGCCGCAGAGGGACAAGGCGTGATTCGGGCCGCTCTTCCAATCCGCAACATACTCGTCGCGACAGCCGCAGGTCGGGTAGTCGCCGCACACACTCGTAGTTTATACCTGTGTAAGGATTGTATTGAGAGGGGGACGGCTCATGACGGCGACACCGCAGCGCGATGTCTTCCACGACTACGACTCCATGCTCGACGAAGACATCGTGGAGTACGCCCGTGAGGGGTCGACGGAGGCGCTGGAATTCCTCATTAATAAGTACAAGAACTTTGTGCGGGCCAAGGCTCGCTCATACTTTCTCATCGGCGCGGACCGCGACGATATTACACAGGAAGGTATGATCGGCCTGTACAAGGCCATCCGCGACTTCCGCTCGGACAAGCTGTCGTCGTTTCGGGCTTTTGCAGAACTCTGCATTACCCGGCAGATTATAACGGCCATCAAGACGGCGACCCGCCAGAAGCACATCCCCCTCAACTCCTACGTGTCGCTGAACAAGCCCATCTATGACGACGACTCGGATCGTACCCTGCTCGATGTGATCTCCGGCTCGAAGGTAACGGATCCGGAGGAGTTGATCATCAGCCGGGAAGAGTTCGGCGACATCGAGGGGAAGATGGAGGAGATCCTGAGCGATCTCGAGTGGAAGGTGCTGATGAGCTACCTCGACGGGAAGTCGTACCACGAGATCGCCGTGGAGCTCCACCGGCACGTGAAGTCCATCGACAACGCCCTGCAGCGGGTGAAGCGGAAGCTGGAGCGGTACCTGGAAAACCGGAATCAGGGGCTCGACCGCGCAAGCGACTAGGCCGCAGTTGCGGCCTGTTTCTTTTATGTCAACGGCAGCGCGTCCGTCATAGGCTGGGAGGGAAGGAGGGAGAGCATGGGCTGGTGGAACGACGACGCGTTCGCCGCCGACGTGGCGGACGACCGGGATTGCGGCTGCGATGACGACCGCGGCGCGTTCCGTGACCGCAAGCGCCGGCGCCGCCTGATACCCATCGGGGACGTCACCGTGGACTGCACCCCGGTCACCTTCCGCACCCCCGGCCAGGCGTTCAACCTGGTGAGCTGCCCCGTTTCCAAGGTCGTGCCCGGTCCGGGCGGCCGGCCCTGCGTGGCTACGATCAACACGCCGCCGCTGCAGATACCCAGCGCCCGTCGCCGCAAGCACTGCGGCTGCGGCTAGGCACCGGAGGGCACCGGCCCTCCGTACATTTGAAACCCGGCTGAGAATGTGGTATGATTATCGTCGCCGTGGTTTGCTGGCGTAGCTCAACTGGCAGAGCACCTGATTTGTAATCAGGCGGTTGCAGGTTCGATTCCTGTCGCCAGCTCCAACACATAGCGGGGCTCCGAGGGCCTGTGCCTTCGGAGCCTCAACGCGTTCCTCCGCAGGAGTTGTGCCTCCGGTGGCCGAACCTCTACGCGTTCAGAGCCGGGGCGACTCCGCCCGGCATCCCACACTTCCGTGGCAAGTGCCCTGACCGGTTGACTCCGCTGCAGACAAGGAGCTGAGGACGGATGGACGTGACGCGCTCCCTGGCCCGGTATGTGGTGGACGCCACCTACGAGTCACTCCCCGCCGAGGTCATCCATGAGGCGAAACGGTCCCTGCTCAACTGGATGGGAGTGGCCATCGGCGGCTGCCGGCACGAGGCGGTGGAGATCGCCCTGGCCACGGTCGCCGAGTTCAGCGGTCCGCCAAGAGCCTCCGTGCTGGGGCGGACCGAGCGGCTGGACATTCTCCACGCCGCCCTCATCAACGGGATGAGCTCCCACGTCTTCGACTTTGACGACACCCACCTCGCGACGGTGATCCATCCGAGCGGACCCGTGGCGCCGGGGCTGCTCGCCATCGCGGAGACGCGCCCCGTATCGGGCAAGGACCTCCTCCTCGCTTTTGTCCTGGGGGTGGAGGTGGAGTGCCGCATCGGAAGGGCGGTCTACCCGTCGCACTACGACCAGGGCTGGCACATCACGGCCACAGCGGGCGTGTTCGGCGCCGCCGCAGCAGCGGGCAAACTGCTCCGCCTCACCGAGCAGCAGATGGTCCACGCCCTCGGGATTGCGGCCACTCAGGCGGCCGGGCTCCGGGAGATGTTCGGCACGCACTGCAAGCCGTTCCACCCCGGGCGTGCCGCTCAGAACGGGCTCCTGTCCGCCCTCCTGGCGGCGCGGGGCTTCAACAGTTCGACGCAGGGCATCGAGGGCCGTCGTGGCTTCGCAAACGTGATGGCGGCCGAGCACAACCTGGCCGAGATCACCGACGGGCTCGGCGATCGGTTCGAGATCCTGTTCAACACGTACAAACCCTTCGCCTGCGGCATCGTCATCCACCCGGCCATCGACGGCTGCATCCAGTTGCGCAACGAGTACGGGCTCACCGCGGATCAGATTGAGAGGATCGACCTGCGGGTGAACCCGCTGGTGCTGGAGCTTACGGGCAAGCGGGCGCCGCAGGTGGGGCTGGAGGGCAAGTTCTCCGTGTACCACTCGGTCGCGGTGGCCATCATCGACGGCGCCGCCGGCGAGGCGCAGTACAGTGACAGCCGGGTGGCCGATCCTGCCGTTGTCGCACTGCGGGAGCGGGTGACCGCAACTGCAGATCCTGGCATGCCCAAGGACGCGTGCTACGTCGCCATTACCCTGGCGGACGGCCGGGTACTTGAGCGGTACGTACCCCATGCGGTGGGCAGCCTGGAGCGGCCCATGACGGACGACGAGCTGGATGCGAAGTTCCGGGCCCTGGTGGCTCCGATTCTGCCCGCGAACCAGACGGAGGAGCTGATCCGGCTCTGCCGCAGCCTCGAGCAGCTCCCCGACAGCGCGGCGCTGGTGGAGAAGGGCGTGCCACGCACGGAGGAAGGCCGCACGTAAGGCTGTCGGGGCCCCGCATGCCGGGTGCGTTGACGGATCTCGCCCCGGGATTGGCGCGCACACCGATGAAGCTTGAGACCACCCTTCTTCGGCGAACTCCAGGCGCGTCGAAGAAGGGTGGTCTGCTGGAACTCTCCCGGCCTCTCCTTTGGTGAGCGCTTTCGGGGCACACCGCCACAGGGCGTCGCCAGCCAGCAACGCGACCTGCCGCATGCGGCGGGTCGTGTACGCGGCTGCAGACCTGGCGGGGAGGCAGCAAAGAGGCCCGCCCTGCAGGGCGGGCCCACGGTAAGCCTCACGCAAACACCCCTGCCAGCACCGCGATCACCACCAGCCCGGGCAGCAGGTTGCCGATGCGGATCTCCGTCGCCCCGAGCAGATTCAGGCCGATCGCTGCCACCATCAGGCCGCCGGTGGCGCTGATCTCCCGAATCATCGCGTCGGTCAGCACGCTGCTGATGGCTGCCGCACCCAAGGTGAGGAGTCCCTGGTAGACGCCCACCGGGATGGCGGCGAACATCACCCCGACGCCCATCACCGACCCGAACATCACCGATGCCACGCCGTCGAGGATCGACTTGGCGTAGAGGATCGACGGGTTGCCGTTCAAGCCGTCTTCCAGCGCACCGGTGATGGCCATGGCGCCGGTGCAGAAGAGCAGCGAGGCCTGCACGAAGCCCTTGGCGAAGCTTCCCCGCAGCGTGAGGGGCCAGCGCTCCAGCCGCTTCGCCCAGTTCTGGAGCCGGTCCTCGATGCGCAGGAGTTCGCCGATGGCGGTACCCACCGCGATGGAGACCACCACCAGCAGCATGTTCTCGGTTTCCCAGGCCATCTTGAGCCCGATCAGCACCACGGCGAGGCCCAGCGCCTGCATGGTGCCCTTCCGCACGGCCTCGGGCACCTGCGGGATCACCAGGCTTCCCAGCGCGCCCCCGACAATCACGGCCCCCACGTTCGCAAGGGTGCCCAGACCGATCACGTCCCCATGCCTCCCACCGCTTTACATTTGCAGCGTAAAGTTTCGGTCTCGCACCCCTTCTTCCTGCTAAAGGCGCATGGCCCGGCTCGCAAGGCTACGCCCCCTGGTCGCCTTCCGTATCGGTGCAGACGCAGTTCCGCCCGGCCCGCTTCGCCGCGTAGAGCGCGCGGTCGGCGCGGAGGAGCAGGTCGTCGGCGGTCCGCCACTCCGGGCGCCACTGGGCCACGCCGAAGCTCGCGGTAAAGCGGATGCGCACGCCCGCGTCCGGTGTCACTTCCGTTTCGGCATAGGCGGCCCGGAGCCGCTCGGCGACCCGTACCGCCTGTTCCGCCGTCGTTCCCGGAAGCAGCACGGCGAACTCGTCGCCGCCGACGCGGCCGAAGGCATCCTCCGCCCGCAGGACCTGCCGCCCCGTGCGCACCACCTGCCGCAGCACCTCGTCGCCGGCACTGTGGCCGTACTGGTCGTTGATGCGCTTGAAGTGGTCCACGTCCAGCATTACCAGCGCCACGGGCCTGCAGCGGCGGGGGGCCTCGGCGATCTCCCGCTCGCAGAGCTGCACGAAGAAGCGCCGGTTGAAGGCTCCCGTCAGCCCGTCGACGGTGGCCAGCTGCTCCAGGTTCAGCTCCAGCCGCTTCCGGTCGGTGGTGTCCCGCAGCACGCAGACCAGAACAGCCTCCGCACCGGTCTCCGCCGGCAGTGCTGCCGTGGTCATCTCCGCCCAGCGCTCCGTCCCGTCCTTGCACCGGACCTGGAGTTCGACGACCGTGTCGGGGCGGGGCGGGCCCTTGAGGCTGGTGACCTCGGTGAGCGAGCGCCCGACCAGTTCGTCCGGCTGGTACCCCGCCAGGCGGAACACCGAGGGGCTCACGTAGGTGAGGCGGCCCGTGCGGTCGAGGGTGAGGATGACATCGGCGACGTTTTCGGCCAGCAGCCGGTAATGGGCCACGCTCTGTGACAGTTCGGCCGTGGTGCGGGCCAGCGCCTCAGTCATCGTGTTGAAGGCCGCGGAGAACTCGCCCAGGAACTCCACCCGCTGGGAGAAGTCCCCGGCGGCGATGCGCTGCGTCTGCCAGGTGAGGTGGCGGAGCTCCGCCTGCAGCGACTTCAGGTAGCCACTGAGCAGCCCCCGCTGGCGGATGGGCTGACTCAGGTTGCCGTGGCTGATGCGCTGCAGGTGGCTCCGAACCGCCGCCAGTTCCTGGTACAGTTCGGCGAAACCCTTGTGGGTCCGGAGTTCGGCAGGTGGCTGCTCCGGGGCGTGGGGGTCGGTGAGCAGGCGCTGCAGCGCAGCCACGGCCCGGTCCAGGTCGGCTACCCCCTCGCTCATTGTGGTTCCTCCGCCTCCGCCACGAAGCGGCAGACCCGCTCCCCCGAGGCCCAGCAATCCACCTCGGTCACGTGGTAGATCCGTCCGGTGAAGGCCTCCAGCAGGCCGGCGATGAAGCCCTCGTCGTACTTGCAGACGTGCATGTTCATCTCCGGCAGGCCGGAGCAGTCCAGGTCCTCCGCAACGGTCAGTACGAGGCGGCCAGCGTCGGGGTTGGTCTCTTCCACGCGCAAGATGCCGATCCCAAACTCGCGCAGCAACCGTTGGAGGTCTCGTACGTACTCCGGCAGCGACCCCCTGGGCTCCATCTGGCGTTCGGCGAACGCCTGGCCGGCCAGACGGCCTGCCGCGCGGAACAGCCGGTCGGCCGCCTCGGCGCCGTACTCCGCCTCGAGCACGTGCCGGAGGCTGAACTGCATGAGCCGGTACGCCTCCAGGCGGGTCGTGGGCCCCAGGTTCGGACGTCCCAGTGCGATGTCACCGATCTGATCCCAGGAGAACCCGTCCTTGCTGTTCGGCATGGCCGCCCTCCTTTCCGGCATGAATCGTCGCGAAAAACCTTGACACTTGTTATTTTACAATAGGCAGACAACCCCTGTCTGCGAGATGGTGCGCAGCCCAAGCGGCGCTCCCGGCCCGGCGGGAGCGCCGGCTTGCGTCTGCTTACCAGGGGTCGTCGGGGAGGGAGCGAACCGAAAGGTCCGTGAACGTGCCGGCACCCTCCTCCACGAAGAGGCCGAAGGAGGGACCGCGGTGGTCGTAGACGCGCAGGGCCAGCGCAGACCGGTCGTTCACGAAGACCTCGACGATCGATCCCGAGAGGATGAGCGTCACGGTGAACTCCTGGCGTGGGTCGCAGGGCAGCGGCCGGTCGACGGGCCGGAGCCGGGGTCGACCTTCGGGCCCGTAGCCGCTGAACGTGAACCGCTGGGCCTCGGGCTCGATGGCCAGCCGGTAGCCGCCGGAGAGGCCGGGATCCGTGCGCAGCAGGGCGCCGAAGCGGCGGGCGCCCCCGTCAGGGCGGAAGCGGAACCGGATCAGCCGGTTGCCGGGCAGGTCCGTGGTGGCGTATGCCAACCCCGGCGCCGCGGCCGCCAGTTCCGGGCCCTCCGTCCGCCACCGGCCGAGCTGGGGAGTGAAGGAGGGAACCGCCGCGGGCGTTCCCAGCTGCAGCCGCTCGGGCGGACACTTCACCCAGAGGCTGCCGTCGGTGGGGTCCTGCACCAGCTCACGTACCAGGCCGTGTCCGCCCCACTGGGGGTAACCCGAGTCCGCGTCGCCGGCCCGAGTGCCCAGCCAGCCGAAGAGCATCCGCCGCCGGCCGTCGCCCGCCGTCTTCCCGGCGTAGAAGAACGGACCGTCAAAGGTCTCCACCCGGGGCGTCTCCCAGGGGCCGCAGAGGCTCCGGGATTTGCGGTAGAGCGTGCCGTGGGTGGAGTCGTGGGCCCCGGAGAAGAGCAGGTACCACCAACCGTTCCAGTAAAAAAGGTCGGGGCATTCCAGGTGCCGGCCCAGATGCGGGGCCCAGAAGGGCGCACGTGCCTCCCACGACCGGAGGTCCCGGGAGGCCAGGAGGGCGATCGCACCCCGGAACGGCTCGGGCCCCTCCTTCAGGGAGGCGGTCACCAGCATCCAGTACTCCTGCGCCTCCTCGTTCCAGAAGGGGAAGCCGTCGCGCCAGTCGGTCGGCGCGTACCAGCGCGGGTCCGGCCGCGAGATGGGGTTGGCAGAATCCTTCGTCCACGTGATCAGGTCAGTGCTGGTGGCGTGACAGAGGGTCTCATGCATCACGCCGTTGGTCGTGAAATAGCGCCCCAGATAGTACATGTGAAACGTCCCGTCTTGGTGGAACACCGAGCCGGTGCCGCACGAGGCCTCCTCGCCAGGCTCGACGGCCATGGGGTACTCCGTCCAGTGGACGAGATCGCGTGAGGCGAAATGTCCCCACTTGTGGCAGACCCGGGGCAGGACGAGGTGGCCCTGGTCCCATACGTAGAACAGGTGGTAGGTGCCCTCCCAATAGAACGGGACGGGATCGCCGAACCAGGCGTTGGCCTCCCGGTCCGTTGGCCGCAGGTGCACGGCGCCGACGGGGATACTGAGCGGATCGTCCAAGGGCTCGTCATCCTCCTTTGTTGGGTTTACAATACATGCCATGATCATATCGGTTTGCAGTCAGCCGCACAATTCCACGCCCGAAAATCCCCGGAGTTTTAGTGTACTGGAACCTTAGCAACTTGAACATCGACCGTAGGAAGTGGATTCGCAGGAGACAAGGGAGGATCCACCATGGCTGAGTCGGAGGGTGCAGGCATGCCGGAAGGGCAGATTCGCCGCGGGATGATCGCATCAACGGTGGAGGGCTCTACGTACACCATCTGGACCGGCGCGCTGAGCGGCAGCTTTCTCACCGGCATGGCCGTGTACCTGGGGGCGGGCGGCTTCGCACTGGGCATCCTCGGGGCGCTGCAGTCCCTGGCGACCATGATGCAGCTCCTGGTCGCCCCGCTTGTGTCGGGGCTGGCGCACCGGCGCAACTGCATGGCGCTCTTCGCGGGCACCCAGCGCGTGGGCGGCGCACTGGCCGGGCTGCTGGCGCTCTGGCTCCTGCCCCCGCCGGCTTCCCTGTACGTCTTCGTGGCGCTGCAGGTGCTGGCCTGGGTCGCCAACGCCCCGACTTCGGTGCTCTGGCACGGGTACATGTGCGACCTCGTGCCCATGGACGTGCGGGGGCGGTACTTCGCCCAGCGGAACGCGTGGACGACCCTGGTCTCCATGCTGACGGTGCTGCTCTACGGCCAGATTCTCGACCGGTGGCCGGGCCGGCCCGGATTCACGGCGCTCTGCCTGGCGGCCCTTGCCGCGGCGCTGGTGAATCTGTACTGGTGGTTCCAGCACCCGGAGCTGCCCCGGGGCGACAGCCGGGGGAGCCACTCCTTCTGGGAGTCGCTGCGCGTGCCGCTCACCCGGCCGGGGCCGCACCTCACGGCCGCCGGCTTCTATGCCGCATGGGGGGTGGCCCAGGGCCTGGCCACCCCGTTCTACCCCGTCATCCTGGTGCAGTACCTGGGCCTTTCGTTCTCCACCGTGTCCTGGCTGACCACCCTCTCCTCCCTGGCCTCGATCCTCACAGCGCCGCTGTGGGGGCGCTGGGAGGACCGGGTGGGGCAGCCGCGGGCCATTGGAGTTCTCGCCCTTGGGCTGGCCTCCGTGCCGCTATGGTACCTGCTGGGCGGGAAACTGGGTCTGCCGCCCCTCATTCTGGGGCACGTGGTGTACGGCTCGTCCTCCATGGGGATGAACCTGGCCAACCAGACGCTGAACATGCGGCTGGCCCCGCGGGAAGACCGAACTTCCTACTTCGCCTTCTTCGCGGCTGCGACCGGGCTGACCGGCTTCCTCACGCCCGTCCTGGTCGGGCCGCTCACGGGCTCCCACCTGGCGCAGCTCTTCGTCTGCTCCGCCCTGCTCTCCGCTACGCTCAGCCTGTTCTGGGTGCTCCGGCTCGAGGCGCGGGTTGAGGCACAGATGGGCACCCTCGTTGCCTCCAAGTAGATCTTTCGTACTCTTTCATGCTCCGGGAGGAGAAAAACTTCGTTCTGTTGGGGGACGACAGCAGGAGATGGGGGGATGCGCGGCCAATTACTCTAGTGCCTAGATAAAGTTGACCCCGAATCGGGCTTGCTCGGCCCTGAAAAGAGGGCTGGCGAGGCTGAGAAAGGCACAACTTTAACGAGTAGAAAAAGAAAGGTGGGAGTGTGTGGTGGCCCGCCGGATGGTGACGGGAAATAGCGATCTGATTCGCCAGTGGAACCGCTCGCTGGTCCTGGATGTCATCCGGCGACAGGGGCCGGTCTCACGGGCCGAAGTCAGGCGGGTCACTGGGCTGAACTTCACGACCGTAACCAACGCCGTGGCTGACCTGATCGCTGAGGATCTCGTGTGCGAGGTCGGGCTGGGCACGTCCAACGGCGGCCGCAAGCCCGTGCTGCTGACGCTGAACCCCACCGCCCGGTACGTGCTGGGCTGCGAACTCCAGAGCGCCAAACTCGTCGTCGGGCTGTTTGACCTGTCCGGCCAGATGGTGGGACAGGTGCGCAAGCCCAAGTCTCCGGGCACGCCTCCGGCGGAGGCGGTGGCCCGCATCGCCGAGGGCGTGCGGGAGATCCTTTCCGCCGCCGGCGTCTCCCGCGACAAGGTGGAGGGGATGGGGGTGGCCGCTCCCGGCCCCCTGGACAGCGAGGCGGGCGTGCTGCTTACGCCGCCCAACATGCGGGGGTGGCAGAACGTGCCCCTCCGGCGGCTGCTGGAGGAGGCGACCGGGCTCTCGGTGCAGGTGGAGAAAGACGGCAACGCTGCCGCTGCCGGCGAGATCTGGTTCGGCGCCGGCCAGGCGGTGAACAACCTGATCCTGATCATCGTGGACGATGGCATCGGCGCCGGAATCGTGATGGGCGGAAAGCTCTATCGCGGCGCCGGCGGTGCCGGAGAGATCGGCCACGGCACCCTGGACCTCGACGGGCCGCGGTGCAGCTGCGGCAACCACGGCTGCCTGGAGGCCCTGGCCTCGGGCTTCGCCCTCGGCCGGAAGGCCGCCGAGGCGATTCGCCGGGGCGTGGCGAGCAGCCTGGCCGCACAGGCCGAGGCCGAGATCGGCACCGAGGAGATTCTGCAGGCCGCCGAGGCGGGAGACAAGCTCGCCCTGGACCTGCTGGACGAGTGCGGGCGGATGCTGGGCATCGCCGTCGCCAACACCGTGAACATGTACAACCCCGAGTTGATCGTGCTGGCCGGCCGGCTGGCCCAGCGCAGCCCCATCGTGCTGGATCGGGCCCTGCAGCTCGGGCGGGCGAGGGCGTTTTCGGTGCTCTCCGATCAGGTGCGCATCGTGCGCTCCGCCCTGGGTGACGACTTCCTGGTGAAGGGAGCGGCCTCGCTGATTCTGGCCAGGCTCTTCCGGGGCCCCGTCGACCTGTTTCCGTCATGATTGCGTGGGAGTCTGCCTGAGGGGCTCCCAGGCGATAGAGACCAAACTCTTGGCTGAGGAGGTTCGCATGGGCATGATCGGACGCAAGGTTACCGCGGTATTCCTGGCTTCCTTGCTCGCCGCGACGCTGCTCGCCGGCTGCGGTGGCGGCGCCAAGAAGGGCGGAGAGAGCACGACGCCGCAGACGCAGCAGCCCACCCAGCAGCAACCGCAGCAGACTGAGACCCCGAAGGCCGAACCCGTCTCCATTGAGTTCTGGGGCTGGTGGTCGTCCGAGACCCGCATGCCGACCATCAACAAGATCGTGGACAAGTGGAATTCCGAGCACCCGGACATCCAGGTGACCTACACCTTCGTCCCGTTCGGCGAGATGAACACCAAGTACCTGGCCTCCGTGGCCGGCGGCAACCCGCCCGACATGGTCGTGTCGCCTGACATTTTCACCTCGATCCAGCGCGGCGAGAACGGCCAGGCGATGGAGCTGAGCTCCCTGGGCGCCCTCGACCTGAAGGACCTGTACTACCCGAACTTCTGGGACGCCGTCACCACGGATGACGGCAAGATCTACGCCCTGCCGTGGGTGGGCGAGACCAAGTTCCTGTACTACAACAAGCAGCTGTTCCGCGAGGCCGGGCTCGACCCCGAGAAGGGCCCCGTGACCTGGGACGACCTGTGGACTATGGCCGAGAAGCTTGACAAGTGGGAGGGCAGCAAGCTCGTCCAGATGGGCTTCCACCCGCTGATGGGCAACTTCGGCTTCCAGGGCTGGGTCTGGAACGCCGGCGGCCTGCTGTTCCAGAACGACGAGACCCCGACCATCAACGCCGACAAGAACGTCGAGGTCCTCGAGTGGATCAAGAAGTGGACCGACCGGTACGGCTATGACGTCTTCTCCGCCTTCAAGGGCAGCTTCGGCGAGGGCCCGCAGGATCCGTTCATCCAGGGCAGGCTCGGCATGGTGGTTGAGACCGCGACCTTCGAGAAGGAGATCAAGACCAACGCTCCCACCCTCGAGTACGGCGTTGTCCCGGTCCCGACGCCCGACGGCAAGCAGCACCAGAACGCCTCTTACAGCGGCGGCTTCTCTGTGGAGCTGCCCGTGGGCTCCAAGCACCCGCAGCAGGCCTTCGAGTTCGCCAAGTACTGGACCCAGGAGGCTGCTGTGATCTGGGCGCAGGAGCAGAACGACTTCCCGGCTTACACCAAGGCCGTCGAGACCATCACCACGCCTGAGTTCAAGCGGGCGGCCGACAACATGCAGTACACCGGCCTGATCCCGGTGCCGCTGACTGCCTCCAACTACCTCGACTTCGTCAACCCGGCGGTCGACGAGGTGCTGATGGGCAACATGAGCGCCAAGGCCGCGCTGGACCAGGCCCAGTCGCAGATCGAGGACGTTGTCGCGGAGAACCTGGCGGGCAACTAGCTGTTGACGGAGGTGACGCCCCGGGGGGCCAGGCTCCCCCCGGGGCATTCCTTAACCAGCCAACTTCCAGGTTCGGGGAGGTGGGGCATCATGGCAGCCACCAAAGGGGCCCGGCCCAGGCGCTTTGCGCTCTCCATGCGGGCCAAGGAGGCCCTGGCCGGCTACCTGTTCATCCTTCCGTGGGCAATCGGTTTCCTGGTGTTCGTCGCCGGCCCCATGCTGTTCTCGCTCTACGCCAGCTTCACCAACTACAACGTCACGTCCAAGTTCGACTGGATCGGCCTGGCCAACTACAAGAAGATGTTCTTCAGCGACCCGTTCTACTGGAAGTCGGTGTGGAACACCCTGTACTTCACGGTCTTTTCCGTGCCGATCAACATCGTGGTGGGCGTGGTCTCCGCCGTCCTGCTGTTCCAGAACGTGCCGTTCCAGAGGATGTGGCGGACCATCTTCTATCTGCCCAAGGTCCTGACCGGCGTGGCGGTGCTGATGCTGTGGGTCTGGGTCTTCAACCCGCAGGATGGCCTGATGAACAACTTCCTGCGGTCCATCGGAGTGGACAATCCGCCGCTCTGGTTCGCCAGCCCGAAGTGGTCGAAGCCGGCCCTGATCGTGATGTCGGCCTGGAGCGCCACCGGCGGTATCCTGCTCTACCTGGCCGGACTCCAGGCGATTCCCAAGCAGCTTTACGAAGCGGCGCAGATCGACGGAGCCTCCGGGTGGCGCCAGTTCCTGAACGTCACCCTCCCGATGCTCTCCTCGACGATCTTCTTCAAGCTGATCACCGGCATCAACGGTGCCATGCAGTACTGGGAGGCGGCCCTGATCGTGACCAACCCGCCGGGCAGCCCCTCCAACTCGACGCTGTTCAACGGCCTCTACATCTGGAACACCGCCTTCCGCGACATGAAGATGGGCTACGCCTCGGCGATGGCCTGGGTGATGTTCATCATCACGATGATCCTGGCGGCCATTCAGTTCTGGGGCTCCAAGCGCTGGGTCTACTACGAGGGTGAAAGGAGGTAACCGCCGTGGCCACGACGTCAAGGTCGCCCTACATGACCCCTGAGCTCATCCGCAGCCGGCGGCGGCACCTCATCTACACCATCGCCTGGAAGACCATGGCGCTGTTGATCCTGGCCGCGGTGAGCGCCTTCATCGTCTTCCCGGCCCTGTGGATGCTTTCCACCGCGCTGAAGCCGGACGATCAGGTCGCGCTGTCCAACTGGATTCCCCGGCCGCCGGTGTGGCGGAACTTCATTGAGGCCTGGACCTCCGTGCCGTTCACCCGGTACACCATCAACACCGCCCTCTACAGCGGCGCCTGCGTGCTGGGTGAGACGCTCAGCAGCTCGCTGGTGGCCTACGGGTTCGCCCGCCTGCGGTTCCCCGGCCGGAACGTGCTGTTCGGGCTCATGCTCTCCACCATGATGATCCCGGGCATGGTGACCATGATTCCCCAGTACGTGCTCTTCTCGAAGATGGGCTGGGTGGGCAGCTACCTGCCGCTGGTGGTGCCCAAGTTTTTCGGAACCCCGTTCTTCATCTTCCTGCTCCGGCAGATGTTCATGGGCATACCGGAAGAGCTCTGCGAGGCGGCCCGCATCGACGGCGCCAACGAGTTCTGGATCTACTCCCGGGTGATCCTGCCCCTCTCGAAGGCCTCGCTGGCCACGGTGGCGCTGATGAGCTTCGAGGGCGCGTGGAACGCCTACGTCGGCCCGGTGCTGTACATCAGCAACACGAAGCTCTACACCGTGCAGGTGGGCCTGGCGATGTTCAAGTCCAGTTCGCAGACCGAATGGCAACACCTGATGGCCGCCTCGATCATCGTCATGCTGCCGATTATCATCCTGTTCTCTGCCTTCCAGCGGTACTTCACGGAAGGTGCGGCCATCTCGGGTGGCGTGAAGGGTTAAGAGGAGGCTGCGCATGGGCTCCGGCAACAAGCAAACGAACTACCTACTTGGCATCGACATCGGCGGAACCAAGCTGGCCGTGGGCGTCGTCACGCCGGAGGGCCGGGTTGTCGCCCAGGAGCGCATCCCCACGCAGGTGGAGGAGGGCCCCGAGCGGGTCATCGCCCGGTTGCAGGGACTCTGCCACGCCGCCGTGACCGCCGCGGGCATTACCTGGGACCAGATCCGCGCCTGCGGCGTGGGCTGCGGCGGACCCCTCGATCCCGAGTGCGGCGTCGTGATGAACCCGCCCAACCTGCCCGGGTGGGTGGAGGTACCGCTGGTGCAGATTCTTGCAGATGCCTTCGGCCGTCCGGTGTACCTGGATAACGACGCCAACGCCGCCGCCCTGGCCGAGCACCGGTTCGGGGCCGGGCGGGGCGTGCAGAACATGGTCTACCTCACCATCTCCACCGGCATCGGCGGCGGCATCATCCTCGGCGGCCGGCTGTACTCCGGCGAGACCGGCAACGCCGGCGAGATCGGCCACATGTCGGTGGTCTACAATGGCCGGCCGTGCAACTGCGGCGGCCGCGGCTGCCTCGAGGCCTACGCCTCCGGTCCCAGCATCGCCGCACGGGCGCGGGAGGCCGTTGAGGCCGGCGAGCCCTCACTGCTCCTCGACCTGGCGGGCTCGCCGGACGGGATAACCGGCGAGACCATCAAGGAGGCCCTGCTGCGGGGCGACCCGCTGGCGCGGCGGATCTGGGACGAGACGGTGGAGATCCTGGGAGCGGGCCTCGCAAGCGTGATCAACATCTTCAACCCTCGGCGCATCGTGCTGGGCGGGGGCATGACCAACTACGGTGACCTGCTCTTCGAACCGGTCCGGCGCATCGCCCGGGCGCGCGCCATGCGCCCCCTGGCGGAGCCGGTGGACATTGTCCCGGCCCAGCTGGGCAATGACGTGGGCATCCTCGGCGCCGCCGCCGTGGTGCTGGAGCGGCTGGAGTCCCGCGCAGCGGAGGTGGGGAGCTATGTCTGAACCCCTCAACAGCTATTTGGAGGAGCATCTCGCCGTCGCCCGGCAGTTGGAGCCGCTCCTGCCGCAGGTGGAGGCTGTGGCGCAGGCCATCTGCCACGCCCTGGCGCAGGGCGGGCGGGTCTACGCCTTCGGCAACGGCGGCAGTGCGGCCGACGCCCAGCACTTCGCGGCTGAGCTCCTGGGCCGGTACCGGCGGGAACGGCGGCCCCTGCCGGCGATGGCCCTCACCACCGATCCGTCGACGGTAACCTGCATCGGCAACGACTACGCCTTCGCCGAACTTTTCGCCCGCCAGGTG
Source organism: Symbiobacterium sp. (assembly GCF_040797425.1). Lineage (NCBI taxonomy): Bacteria > Bacillati > Bacillota > Clostridia > Eubacteriales > Symbiobacteriaceae > Symbiobacterium > Symbiobacterium sp. Next base: position 37,508 of record NZ_JBFNEH010000019.1, read on the forward strand.
GAGGGGCTGGTGCGGCCGGGCGACGTGGTGGTGGGGATCACTACGTCGGGCAACTCGGAGAACGTCATCCGGGGGCTCGCGGCCGCCCGGCGCCTCGGGGCCGTGACCGTGGCCCTGACCGGCGGGACCGGCGGCCGGGTGGTCTCCGTGGCGGATCACGCGCTGGTGGTGCCGTCCGGGGCGACCGCTCGCATTCAGGAAATGCACGTCTTAATGATTCATATGATCTGCGAACGCATCGACGACTGGGTGCTCGCGGGGAGGCAGGACGGTTGAGCGGAGGGAAGGTTCTCTGGCAGATCGGACCGGCCGACCTGGTGGACAACTACCGGCAGCCCGATCTGCTCGACCCGGTGGTGCTGCAGGTGTCCGCCGCCGCAGGCACCCGGCGGTGGCCGCTGTTTCACCCCAGTGAGGCGGACCCGGACGGAGGGTACCGGCTTCATCCCTACACCATTCAGTTCCACATCGCAGAAGAGCCGCAGGGTGCCTACCTCCTGCGGCTTTGCTATCTGGCGATTGCGCCCCGGCTCGCCTTCCTCGAGGTGGCGGTGAACGGCGTTTCCGGCGCGGTGTACCTGCGGCCGGAGCCCGGCCGCTCAGGGGAGATCCGGTTGCACGCGGGTCTGCACACCACCATCTACGCGGAGGGCGTGGCGGAGGTGCTGATTCCGGCGTCCCTGCTCCGGCGCGGGGCCAACGCCCTGGTGCTTACCGCCCGGGACGAGGGGGAGGTGCTCCGGGTCGACCGCCCCGAGGCGATCAAGCGGCTTGACCGCATGGCGAACGGCGCCGGGTTCATCTACCAGCAGCTCACCTTGCTGCACCAGCCGGCGCCGCCCGCTGACCCGGTGCGGCGGGTCGCGGTGGTGCCCACCGTGCTCTACCGCCGCGGCCGTGACGGCGAACTGGTGGAGCGCTGCTTCGTGGAGGTCGAACTGGCCGGGGGCTGCCCCGCCGGTGAGATGCGGCTGACCCTGCGGGAGGGCGACCGGGAGGAGCGGCACGCCCTGGCGCTGCCGGCCCGGCCTTTCGGCCACGTGCGCCTGCCCTTCGACCTCTTCGACGGCGACGGTGAGGTGGCCTGGCGGCTGGAAGGGCCCGGCTGGGTCCGCGAGGGGCGACTGCGCCGCAAGCGGAAGTGGCTGGTCTACATCACGCCCCACGCCCATACCGATATCGGCTACACCCACCGGCAGTGGGAGGTGGCCGAGCGGCTCTGCCGCAACATCGACTTCGCCCTGGACCGCCTGGCCGCGCTGCCGGAGGGGCAGACGGACTTCACGTATCACCTGGACTCCGCGTGGGCTCTGGAACACTACCTGCAGACCCGCAGCCCGGCGCGCATCCGAGCGCTGGCCGAGGCGGTGCGGAAGGGTAAGATCGGCGTGGCCGGCAATTACGTTGACCTGCTCACCCACCTGGCCGGGCTGGAGGACCTGATCCGCAACCATGCCGTCACCGACGTGCTGCTCCGGCCGCTGGGGGCCGCGGCGCGCTTTGACGCCGTGGTCGACGTGGCCTCCATCACCGGTGCGGCACCGACGATCCTCAGCGAGGCGGGCATTCCCTACCTGGTGCACGCCAACAACCAGGACCGGGGTCCTTTCCGGCTCAACGGCAACCTGCACCTGAAGTCCCCCTTCTGGTGGGAGGGCGCCGCCGGCGGCCGGGTGCTCGTCTGGCTGGCCAAGATGTACTGTGAGCTGCGCAAGGTCTGCGGCTCCCCGCCCGTGCCCGCCTCCGCCGAGCGGGGGCTCGAGCTGTGGCTGGCCGAGTACGAGCGGGAAGACTACGTCCCCGACGCCGTGCTCCTCTACGGGCAGGAGGCCGACAACACCGACCTCGACCCCCAGCCGATCGACTTCGTGCGGCGCTGGAACGAGACGTACGCGTACCCGCGGCTCATTGCCTGCGACGTGGCGCAGTTCTTCGACGACGTGGCGGCGCGCTTCGGCGACCGGCTGCCCACGGTGCGGGGCGACGGCGGGGCCTACTGGGAGGACGGAGCCCTGAGCTCGCTGGCCGAGACGGCGCAGGTGCGGGAGGCCCAGGCCAGCCTTCCCGCTGCCGAGCGGCTGGAGGCGCTGGCGGCCATTCACGCCCCGGGCCGGGCCTTTCCCCTCGCCCAGTTTGACGAGGCCTGGCGGCAGGTGCTGCTCTACGACGAGCACACGTGGGGCGCCTTCCTCAGCTGCAGTGACCCCGATGCCCTGCTGACGCAGGACCAGTGGGCCGTGAAGGCGGGCTTTGCCCGGAGCGCGGCGGACTGGGCCCGGCGGCTGCTGCACGGGGCCGCGACCCGTCACAGCCTCTGCTGGAACACCGACGGGCGCGAGGTGGTGGTCTACAACCCGCACAGCTTCGCCGTCAGCGGCCCGGTGCAGGTGGAGATCGAGCCCGACGAGGTGCCGGTGGACCCGGCCACCGGGCAGGCGATACCCATGCGCACGCTGCGGCGCCTGGCCACCCAGGCCGTGGTGGAGCTCTGGATCGACCAGATGCCGGGGCTCAGCTACCGGCGGCTGGTGCTGGTGCGCCGCCCCGCCGCGGAACCCGGGACGTCCGGGCAGGCGATGGATGTCGATACCGCCGGGAAAGACTTCGACAACCCTGTCATTCTGGAGAACGACTTCTACCGCCTTACTGTCGACACGGGCAGGGGCGCCATCGCCAGCTGGTTCGACAAGGATCTACAGCAAGAGCTGGCGGACCCGTCCGATCCCCTGGGGCTCGGCCGGCTGCTCTATGCCCGGGGCGGCGAGGGTACCCGGCTGGTCTCGAACCAGGCGAACCTGCCGGACGGCCACCCCGAGGTGCTCTCCCGCTTCCGCCCCACCGCGGTCCGGTTGGAACGGCACGAGTTGGGGCAGTCCCTGGTGCTCCGGGGCGAGGTGGAGGCGGGGGAGCTCACGCTGACCGTCAGCTTGCCCTGCGGGGCGAAGTGGGTCGACCTGGCCTACTGCTACCGCAAGGAGCCGCGCCGCACCAAGGAGGCGGTCTACGTCGCCTTCCCGACGGCGCTCGCCGGGGCCACCGTGCGCTCCGATGCCCATCTGGGCTGGGTGGACTGGCACCGGGAGGAGCTGCCGGGCGGGTGCAAGGAGTGGCTGCCGCTGCAGACCTCCGTCCTCCTCTCCACCGAGGGGGCGGCGGTACAGATCTGCTCGCCGGACGTGCCGCTCTTCACGGTGGGCTCCGTCGTGCGGGGCCGCTGGCCGAAGGAGATGGACCTGACCGGCGGGAAGGTCTTCTCGTACGTGATGAACAACTACTGGCACACCAACTACAAGGCGGAGCAGGGCGGCGAGATCAGCTTCCGCTACCGGCTGACCAGCGGCCGGTCGATCCCGCCCGACCAGGCCTACCGCCTCGGCTGGAGCACCCGCCGGGGGCTCTACGCCCACCGCATCTCCTTCCAGGATTTCCGGACCGCACGCGCCCCCTACGCCGACCCCGCGGGCGGCCGGCTGGCGGAGGTCAGCCCCGAGCAGGTGGCCCTGACGGCCTTCACGCGGGCCCGCTGGACGGACGGCTACGTGCTGCGGGTGCAGGAGATCGCGGGCCAGGAGCGGACCGCCCGCGTGCGTATCCCCGGGCGGCGCATCGTCCGGGCCTGGGTCACCGACCTCCTGGAGCGGGAGCGGACCGACCTCGCACCTGCGCCTGACGGCTCGCTGGCGGTGCCGGTCCCGGCCTGGGGTCTGGCCACGGTGCGTTTCGAACTGGCGGATGACGACGAAGGAGGAGCCGAGCCTTGAAGCAGACGAAGCTGCACATGATCGGGCACGGCCACATCGACCCGGTGTGGCTCTGGCGGTGGCCGGAGGGCTTCCAGGAGGTCAAGGCGACCTTCCGCTCCGTGCTGGACCGCATGAACGAGTACGACGACTTCATCTTCACCTGCTCCTCCGCGGCTTTCTACGCCTTCGTGGAGGAGAACGACCCCGAGATGTTCGCTGAGATCCGGCGGCGCGTGCGGGAGGGCCGCTGGGTGATCGTGGGCGGCTGGTGGGTGGAGCCCGACTGCAACATCCCGGGCGGCGAGTCGTTCGTGCGCCAGGGGCTCTACGGCCAGCGGTACTTCCACTCCCGCTTCGGCGTGATCGCCCGGACCGGCTTCAACCCCGACAGTTTCGGCCACGCCGCCACGCTGCCCCAGATTCTGAAGAAGAGCGGCATGGACTTCTACACGTTCATGCGGCCGGGCCCCCACGAGAAGGGGCTGCCGGGCCGGCTCTTCTGGTGGGAGTCAAACGACGGTTCCCGGGTGCTCGCCTTCCGCATCCCCTTCGAGTACCTCACCTGGAGCGGCGACATTGAGAAGCACGTGCGCAAGTGCGAGGGCGAGGCCAAGGAGCCGTTCAGTGAGATCATGTGCTTCTACGGCGTGGGCAACCACGGCGGTGGCCCCACGAAGGCGAACCTGGACTCGATCCGGCGCATGAACGGCCAGCCGGACTTCCCCGAACTGGTGATGAGCTCGCCCGACCGGTTCTTCCGGGAGCAACTCGGGCGCGACCTCCCGATTCCGGTGGTACACGACGAGCTGCAGCACCACGCCAGCGGCTGTTACGCCGCCCACAGCGCCATCAAGCGCTGGAACCGCAAGGCGGAGAACCTGCTCCTCACCGCCGAGAAGTTCTCGGCCCTGGCCCAGCGGCTCACCGGCCAGCCGTATCCGACCGATTTCGAGCGGGCGTGGCGGGGCGTGCTCTTCAACCAGTTCCACGACATCCTGGCCGGCACGGCCCTGGAGGAGGCCTACGACGACGCCCGCGACCTCTACGGCGAGGCGATGGCCATCGGGGCGCGGGCCCTGAACCACGCCATCCAGTCCATCGCCTGGCGGGTGCAGATCGACCACGTGGAGGGGAGCCAGCCGGTGGTGGTCTTCAACCCGCACGCCTGGCCGGCGCGGCTGCTGGTGGAGATGGAGACCGGCGGGCTGAAGGAGCAGCACGTGCTGCTGGACGACCAGGGGAACCCGGTGCCCTTCCAGTTCGTGCGCTCCCACGCCACCGTGACCGGCTGGCGGCGGCGGGTGGCCTTCGTCGCCGACCTGCCCGCCATGGGCTACCGCACCTACCGCTTCGTGCGCCAAGAGGAGCCCGGCCCGTCCTTCCCCGAGGTGGGCGCCACCGACACGGTGCTGGAGAACGCCCGCTTCCGGCTGGAGATCGACCCCGAGACGGGCTGCATCAAGCAGCTCCTCGACAAGAAGGCGAACTTCGCCGTCATCGCCGGCGGCGGCGCCCGGCCCGCGGTGATCCACGACCCCAGCGACACCTGGAGCCACGGCGTGTTCAAGTTCGAAGACGAGGTGGGCTCGTTCGCCCCGACCCGGGTGCGCCTGATCGAGCATGGCCCGGTGAAGGCCACGATCCGGGTGGAGAGCGCCTGGGGAAGCTCGAAGCTGATCCAGGACTTCAGCCTCTACCGCGAACTCGAGCGCATCGACGTGGCGGTGACGGTGGACTGGCGGGAGCAGCAGAAGATGCTGAAGCTCCGCTTCCCCACGAGCCTGCACTTCCCGCGGGCCACCTACGAGATCCCCTACGGCCACATCGAGCGGCCCGCCAATGGCGAGGAGGAGCCCGGACAGAGCTGGATCGACCTCACCGGCGTGGTGCGGGGCACCGATGCGCTGTACGGCCTTTCGCTGCTGAACGATGGCAAGTACAGCTTCTCGGTGCGGGGCCGGGAGATGAGCCTCACCGTGCTGCGCAGCCCCATTTACGCGCATCACGACCCGTACGTGCCGACGCCCGATGGGATCTACACGTACACGGACCAGGGCGTGCAGCGCTTCACCTACTCGCTCCTGCCCCACGAGGGCAGTTGGGAGCAGGCGGGCACGGTGCGCCGGGCCGCCGAGCTGAACCAGCCCGCCGTAGCCCTGCCGGAGACCAGCCACGCGGGCCCGCTGCCGCCCGCGCAGTCGCTGCTGGCGGTGGATGCGCCCAACGTGGTGGTGAGCGTGGTCAAGAAGGCCGAGGACGGCGACGACCTGGTCGTGCGGGCCTACGAGACGGACCGGGTCGCCACCCGGGCCACCATCCGGATCCCGCTCCTGGGCCGGGAGTTCGACGTACGCTTCGGGCCTTGTGAGATCAAGACCTTCCGGGTGCCTGCAGACCCGGCGGCTCCGGTGGTGGAGACGAACCTGCTGGAGTGGGTGGAGGCATGAGGGCCCGTCCGGTGAACCCCACGCGGGTGGATGCGGACCTGGCGGTGGGGTACGCGGAGCTGGGGGCGCTCTGCGCGGGCGCCCCCGTGGTGGCGGTGGACGGCATGTGGGGTGCGGACTGGGACCGCATCGTCGCGGCGCTGCCCGGCTACCGGGTGGTGCGCACGACGGACTACCTGCGCCCCCCGGAGGAACTCCGGGCGCACTTCCAGCCCTGGCTCACCGATAATCCGGTGTTCGGGCGAATCTGCGACCGGCCCCTCTCGGATTACTTCCGGGCGGACGCGCTGGAGGCGGCCGCACGGGGCGACCGCCTCCTGGTCGTGGGTCCGGGGGCGGCGGCGGTGAGGCCCGACGCCGACCTGCGCCTTTACTGCGACGTGCCCCGGGAGGAGATCATCCGGCGGCAGCGGCAGGAAGGGCTGCCCAACCTGGGGAACCTCGCCTCCGGCGGATCCGGGGATCGGTACAAGGCGGCCTACTACGTGGAGTGGCCCCTGCTGGAGGCGCACAAGCGTACCCTCCTCCGGGGCGGTGCGGTGGACTACTATGTGGACTGCACCGATCGCGAGCGCCCCGTCGCCCTGCCGCTGGCGGTGCTGGAGCAGGTCGTGGCCGACGTGGCCTCCCGCCCCTTCCGCTGCAAGCCTTTCTTCATGCCCGGCGTGTGGGGCGGGCAGCGGCTGAAGGAGGCGGCGGGGCTGCCCCCCGAGTGGCCCAACTGCGCCTGGGACTTCGAGGTCGTCGCCCCGGAGAACGCCGTGACCGTCGACGTGGGCGGCGTGGCGGTCACCCTGCCCTTCCACATCCTGATGTGGCTCCAGGCCCGGCGGATTGTGGGCGAGCAGGTCTACCGGCAGTTCGGCGAGTTCTTCCCGGTGCGCATCAACTACCTCGACACCATGCAGGGCGGAAATCTTTCCCTGCAGGTGCATCCCCACCACACCTACACGCGCCAGCAGTTCGGCGAGCCCATCGGGCAGGACGAGAGCTACTACGTGGTGGAGCGGGCGCCGGGCTCCAAGGTCTACCTCGGCCTTACGGAATCGGCGACCCGGGAGCGGCTGGCCGAGGCGGTGCGCCGGGCGCAGGAGGAACAGGTCCCCTTCGACATCGCCGAGTTCGCCAACGCATGGGACGCCCATGTGGGCGATCTCTTCCTCATCCCGGCCGGCACGGTGCACTGCAGCGGCGCGGGCAACCTGGTGCTGGAGATCAGCTCCACGCCGTACTGGTATACCTTCAAGATCTACGACTATCTGCGGCCCGACCTGGACGGCAGGCCCCGGCCGATCAACGCCGGCTTCGCCTTCGACGTCATCGATTTCACCCGTACGACCGGGTGGGTGGAGCGCTATCTCCTTCCCCGGCCGCTGCTGCTCCGGGAGGAGCAGGGGGGGCGGGAGTACCACCTGGGCAGCCATGCCATGACCTTCTACGGGGTGAACCGGCTGCACATCGACAGCGAGATGGGAGACGACACCGCAGGCGGCTTCCTGCTCCTCACCGTGGTGTCGGGCGAGGGGGCCATCCTGTGGGCCGCGGACGACCAGGCCCTGGCTGAGATCCGCTACCTGGAGACCTACGTCGTGCCGGCCTCCCTGGGCCGGTTCCGCCTCTCGGCCATCGGGGGTCCCTGTCAGGTGGTGAAGACCTATGTGCGCCGATAGCGCGGTGGTGATCGGGCTGGACGTGGGCGGCACGTCGGTGAAGGCGGGGCTGGTGGCGGCCGACGGCGGCCTGGTGGGGCGGGACGACGGGCTCGTCCACTTCCCCATGGCCAGCGACCAGGGCCGGGAGGCGGTGCTGGCGCAGTTCGACCGGGTGCTGCGGGCGCTGTGGGCGCTGGCGGGCGGCCGGCCCGTCGTCGGCATCGGGGTCGGCATGCCGGGTCCCTTCGATTACACTGCCGGCGTGAGCCTCATCCGGGGACTGCGGAAGTACGACTCCATCTGCGGCGTCAACCTGAAGGACGACTGGCGCCGGAGGTTGGGCCTCGACGTGGAGTTTCCGATCCGGTTCATCAACGATGCCGCGGCCTTCGCCCTGGGCGAGTCGCGGTACGGCGTCGCCCGGGGGAAGCGGCGGGTGATGGCCGTTACCCTCGGCACCGGTTGCGGCGGCGCCTTCGTCGTGGACGGCCGCATCGTGACCGAGGGGGAGGGGGTGCCCCGCAGGGGCGAGGTCTACCACCTGCCCTTCCGCGGGAGCATCCTCGACGAGTGGGTCTCCCGCCGCGGCATCCTTCGGCTGTGGCAGGAGATCGACCCCGGTCGGGCCAACTGGGACGTGAAGGAGCTCGCAGACGCGGCCCGGTCCGGCGACCCGGCGGCCCTGCGGCTCTGGGAGGAATGGGCGGCCGTCCTGGCCGACGCACTGGGGCCGGTGGCGGAGGCCTTCCGGCCGGACCTGTTGGTGCTGGGCGGCCGGATCGCCCGCAGCGCCGACCTCTTCGCCGGCCCTCTCGCCGCGCGGTTGGGCGGGCGGGTGGCAGTGGCCGCGGATCCGGCCGCCGGCGTCCGCGGGGCGGCCAGCCTGGTCTGGGATGCTGCGGGAGCCGCCGATGCGCGGCGCAGGGGATGTCCGCCGACCGCGATGCACGGGGGGTTGATGGATGGACGACCTCAAGATCCGACCTCTCCTGGCTGACGAGGAGGCGCCGATGGCGCTCCTGCTGCTGGCTGATCCGTCACGGGAGGCCGTCGAGAGCTATCTCCGCCGCGGCCGTTGCTACGTGGGTGAACTGGCCGGGCAGGTCGTCGCCGTCTGCGTCCTGATCGAGACGCGCCCACACACAGTCGAACTGGTCAATGTGGCCGTGGCCGAGGAGGAGCAGGGCCGGGGAATCGGCAGAAGAATGGTCCTGCACGCCATCGACGTCGCCCGCTCCCTGGGGTTCAGGAGCATCGAGGTGGGGACGGGCAACTCGTCGCTGAAGCAGCTGGCGCTCTACCAGCGCTGCGGGTTCCGGATCGTGGGTGTGGACCTGGACTTCTTCACCCGGCACTATCCCGAGCCCATATACGAGAACGGTATCCTCTGTCGCGACATGATCCGCCTCCGGCTGGACCTCTGACCACGCAGCGCAGGGGTGGCCCGCCGGGCGTCGCAACCGCGAACGAGGGCGCTCCGCGTGGAACCGTTCAGCAGTCCCAACCGCCTGACCGACGTGCAAGAGGACCCGGGCGTGCGTCGCCCGGGTCCTTCCTACCTATATCTTGTGCTGGAGCGCTGTGTTTATGTACTGCAGCAGTTCGTCCACCACCCCGTGGGGCATCACCTTCTCGTAAGCGGCGGCCAGCACCTGCTTGAACCGCTCGAAGGCGGCGGGGCGGGCGGGGTCGCCCTGCGGGGGCAGCGGCTGCAGCGGCCGCGCGGCCTCCTTCACCGCCCGGGGGCGGCTGCCCCAGTGGGTGAGGTACTCGAGATCGCGCGTCATGAAGATGAAGCAGGGGATGGCGCGGGACGTGCCGTTCTCCAGGTACTGGTCCATGATGTCCAGGTTCTGGTCCCGGAAGAACCAGCGCGCCTCCATGCCCGCCTCCTCCGCCACCCGGGCGAGCACGGGCCCCGTCCGGGCCGCGTCGCCGCACCAGTACTCCTCCAGCACCAGCACCTTCAGCCCCAGCGGGCGCAGGGCGGCCAGCGCCTCCCGCTGCGCAGGCGTGAAGGTCACCGACTCGTAGATCTGCCTGCGCTGCTCCTGGTGCTCGGTGGCCCCGGCCAGGTACTCGCCCCACGTGAGTCCCGTCGCGAAACGCTCCGCCGATACGACCGGCACAGAGACCCCTCCCCATCGCAAAATCCGGTTGCTGTGGGTTTTGACGGCGCCGGCCCGCCCCGCGCTACGGGCCCGCCCCGGGCCGGGCGCCGCAGCCCTGTGCCACAGGCCAGGGGGAGTTCCGTCAGAACGGTTCTTCCAACAGGTTGACCTCCTGCACCGCGCCGTCCGGCCCGATGCGCAGGGTCTTGATCTGGCACGGCCCCAGTGCCACCGGGAAGTCGGCGCCCAGCAGCGGGATGCGCACCCGCACGCGGGCCGCACGGCCGCAGGGCTCGTAGAGCCGCAGGACCCAGTCGTCGCCCTCTTCGGCCCGCTTCAGGGCTGTCGTCGCCGCACCGTCGGGTGGGTCCACGGAGAGGAAGGACTGCGCCTTCGGCAGGCTGCCGGGGTGGGCGTATTCCCGCACGAAGGTGAGCGGCTCGTTGAAGTCCTGGGCGGCCTGCACCACGCCCGCGTCCCGCCAGTCGCCCGCGTGGGGCAGCAGGGCCCAGCGGCACACGTGGACTCCCTGGTCCAGGTGTCGGTCCGCCGGGCGCAGCGGGCGGGCGTCCCGGTCGCCGCCGCCGTGGATCGGGCTGCGCAGGATGGAGAGGCGCAGCTCGCCCCCCAGCGCATCGGCGCCGTACTTGCCGTCGTTCAACAGGGCCACGCCGTAGGCGAGCCGCCGGGCGGCCCGGTCGCAGGCGGCGCCGCCCGCGTCCCCCTGCCCGGCCCAGTTGGCCTCGGTGGTCCTCGCCTCCCCGGCCAGGAAGCCCGTCACGTCCACCCACTGCTGAATCGGCTCCTCCTGCCCCGCCGCCGGCCGCTCCACGAAGCCGAAGGGCACCGAGCAGGTGAGCCGGGCCTCCTCCAGGGCGAAGGGGAAGGCCAGCTTCAGGAACCGGTACTCCTCGTGCCAGTCCACCTCCAGCCGGCCGTGGATGGCCGGGCTCTCCCGGTAGAGGGTGATCTCCTGCCGGGCGGTGGAGCGGCCCCAGCGCAGCGTGATGCGCCAGGTGGCCCGCACCGGCCCGTTCTCGATCAGCTGTACCTCCGGCTCGCCGAAGACGCCGGCCAGGTGGCGGAAGTGGGCCCCCTTGCCCCAGGCGTTGGTGGGGTCGTCGATGACCAGCAACTGCGCTCCCGCTCCGGCCAGCAGCTCCCGGTCCAGCCGCCTGTCCCGGAGGCTTCGCAGGGCGCCGGTGCGGGGCTCCAGCTCCAGCCGCCACCAGTGGTTCTCCATCACCCGCTCGTCCGCGGCCAGGGGGAGGGCGTCGGGGCCAGGCAGGGCCGGCGGCCGGTCGACGATGCGGTAGAGCCGGTAGCCCAGCGGCGGCACGTCGGCCAGGAAGGCCACCCGCTTGCGGGGCGGGCCGGCCTCGCCCTCGGCGAACTGGTGCACCACGGGTCGGTTCTGGTCGTCCTGCACCTGCAGCTCGTCGATGTGCCAGTCGTTCAGCTCCACGTCGATGACTTCGCGGCGGGGCCAGGGGCTGGGGTTGAAAACCACCACCGGTACCCCGTCGCCCAGGTCGGCCACCGCGTTGCCCGGCCCGGTGCGCACCCGGCGCATGGCCTCCTCCACCGGGTGGTCGCCGCTGCGGGTGTCGATGTGGTGGGCGATGGCCTGCATGGCGGCGTGCGTGGCCCGGCGGGCGGTGCCGATGGCCTCGCCCAGCTCGCGCCGGACGTCCTCGTAGGCCCGGGGGATGCTGGTGCCGGCGAGGATGTCGTGGAACTGGTTGAAGAGCAGGTGCTGCCAGGCCCGCGCCAGCGGTTCCGCCGGGTAGGGCAGGCCGAACCGGGTGGCCACGGTGGACCATTTCTCGGCCCCGGCCAGGGCCGACTCCGCCTCCCGGTTCCAGCGCTTCACCCCCGCATGCGACGTGTAGCAGCCGCGGAAGGTGTACTGCAGGGGCCCCTTGTAGACGGGGTGTTCCCGACCGGCCGCCCGGTCAAAGAAGCCGTCGACGCGGCCCAGGCGGAGCGTGGGCCAGTCCGGGGAGGCCATGAGCTCCCGGAGGTTGGCGATGGCCTTCTTCGTCGGACCGCCGCCGTGGTTGCCCACGCCGAAGACCACCAGCCACTCGGGCGCGTCCGCCGGCCGCCAGTCGATGGCGGCGGTGAGCGAGTCCACCACCTGGTTCGGGTTCGAGTTGTAGGTCTCGATGCGGGCGCTGAGGATGCGCGTGCCGTCGGGCCCCTCCCACCAGAACAGGTTGGAAGGCAGCTCCAGCTCGTGGGGGTGGGGGCGCCAGAAGACGAAGTACTCCAGCCCCGACAGCCGGAAGATCTGGGGCAGGGTGGGGGGATGGCCGAAGGAGTCAGGCAGGAACGCCACCCGGGCCCGTTGGCCGAAGGCGCGCTGGAAGTAGCGCTGGCCGTAGAGCCCCTGGCGGGCCAGCGACTCGCCGGAGGGGACGTTCACGTCGGGCTCTACCCACCAGCCGCCCACCGGCTCCCACTGGCCGGATGCCACGGCAGCCTGGATTTCGGCCATCAGGTCGGGGTGGATCTCCATCCACTGGTACTGCGCCGCGGAGCTTTGCACGAAGACCAGGTCGGGGTTCTCGCGGATGCGGTCCAAAGCCGAGCGGAAGGTGGCCTTCACCGCCTCGCAGCCCTCCTGCCGGTCCCAGAGCCAGACCGGGTCCAGGTGGGCGTGGCCGGCCAGCGTAAAGGTAATCGCCTTGCTGCGCTTGCTGTTCACGTGCAGGTTCGTCCTCCTTCTCTCACCCATCGGGAGGAGATCACTCTCCCCTGGGCGAAGGACTTCTTATAAGCGTTAGACTAAGTTGGCCCAATCTCCTGGTCCGTCGCGGATGAATCTTCACAGACCGGAGGGATCGCCGTGCGGGTCTCGCTGAACGGATCGGACTGGCAGTTCAAGGGCTTCCTGGGCGAGGACTGGGTCTGGCGGGATGCCGAGAAGCCGGGCACCCGGGACGTGCGCTGGTGGTACCCGGCCGTCGTGCCGGGCAGCGTGCAGGCCGACCTGCTGCGGCTCGGCCAGATTCCCGACCCCTACTACGAGCAACAGAGCCTGCTCTCCGAGTGGGTCCACCAGCGGACCTGGATCTACAAGAAGTCGTTCCTGGCCGACCTCAGCTGGTGGGGCCGGCGGGTCACCCTTCGCTTCGAGGGAGTGGACTACGCCGCCCAGTTCTTCCTGAACGGCGAGCCGCTGGGCCGGCATGAGGGCATGTACACCCCCGTCGCTGTTTTGGTGGGGGACCGGCTGGGTTTCGGCGCCGAGAACCTGCTGGCGGTGGTGATCGAGCGGGCGCCGGACGAGGAGCCGCAGGTGAGCAAGACCTGCTACGTGCGTACCCATAAGGCCCGCATGAACTACTGGTGGGATTTCTGCCCCCGCATGGTCCACCAGGGCATCTGGGACGACGTCTACCTGGAGGTGACCGGCCCGGTGCAGGCAACGGACCTCTGGGTACGGCCGGAGCTCACGCCGGACTTCCGCCGGGCCGACCTCTCCGTCTCCGCCGTGCTGGACGCGGCCGAGCGCTGCCGGGTGACGGCCGAGATCGAGATCGCCCGCGACGGGGCCGTGGTGGCCCGGCACAGCTCCGCCCACGCCCTGCCGCCGGGCGAGACGCGGCTGAACTTCGCCCTGCCCCTGGAGCGACCTGCACTCTGGTGGCCCAACGGCTACGGGGAGCAGCCGCTCTACGAGGCGACGCTGCGCCTGATCACCGAAGACGGTGCGGTGTCGCACGCCCGTACCGTCACCTTCGGCATCCGGCGGGTGGAGGCGGTGCGGAACGAGGGGGCCCCGGAGGGCTCCCTGCCGTACACGCTGGTGGTGAACGGCCGGCGTGTTTATCTCAACGGCTGGAACTGGGTACCCATCGACGCCCTGTACGGCGTGGAGCGGCCGGCCAAGCTGGAGCGGCTGATCCGGCTGGCGGACCGGGCGCACGTGAACCTCTTCCGGGTGTGGGGCGGCGGCCTGATAGAGAAGGAGGCCTTCTACGACCTCTGCGACCGGCACGGCATCATGGTCTGGCAGGAGTTCATCCTCTCCAGTTCGGGCATCGGCAACAAGCCTTCCACCGACCCCGCATACGTGGCCATGATGGCCCGGGAGGCGGAGAGAATCATCCCCCGCCGCCGGAACCACCCGTCGCTGGTGATCTGGTGCGGCGGCAACGAGCTGATGGACGGCGGCGTACCGCTCACCGACGCCGAGCCTGTGCTGGCGGCCCTGAAGGACGCGGTGCGCCGGCTGGACCCCGACCGCCACTGGCTGCCCACCTCGCCCTCGGGGCCCGTGGCGAACCTGTCGCTCAAGGCGCTGGACGAGAACCCGGAGGGGCTGCACGACGTGCACGGGCCCTGGGAGCACCAGGGGCTCACGGCGCAGTATACCCTCTACAACCGCTCCACCGCGCTGCTCCACTCGGAGTTCGGCGCCGAAGGCATGGCCAACGTGAAGACGATCGAGGCGACCATCGCCCCCGAGCACAGGTGGCCGGCCACCAAGGACAACCCCGTCTACTTCCACCGGGGCGCCTGGTGGATCAACGAGCCGCTGGTGCAGAAGGCCTTCGGCGGAATCGAGGATTGGGTCACGCTCTCCCGGGCCAGCCAGTTCCTGCAGCACGAGGCCTTGCGCTACGCCCTCGAGGCCAACCGGCGCCGGCAGTGGCGGTGCAGCGGCTCGATCCCCTGGCAGTTCAACGAGCCCTTCCCCAACGCCTGGTGCACGTCTGCGGTGGACTACTACGGCGAGCCCAAGGGCGGCTACTGGGCCGTGGCCCGGGCGTACGCCCCGCTGGCGGTGACGGCCCGGTTCGACAGCCAGGTCTGGGCCGGCCGGGAGCGGTTCACCGCACAGGTGTGGCTTGCCCACGCCGGCGCGCAGGCGCTGGACGGACTTACGGTGAAGGTCCGGGTGGTGGGCGCCACCGGACGGGTCTACCGGGAGCAGGAGTGCGCGGCGACCGCGCCGGCGGCCGGGGCGGTCCCGATCTGCACGGTGGATCTGCCGCTGGCCGAGATCCGCGAGCCGCTCTTCTTCCTGGATCTGACCGTGACGGGCAGCCCGGACCTGACCGCGACCGGTGGCTCGGACATGGCCGTGTCCGGCGGCGCACGGCGGGTGGCCGAGAACCGGTACCTGTTCGCCACCGGAGAGAACCTGCGGCCGATGCTTCACCAGCCCACCGTCGCGGTGGAGGTGGCCGCGGGCGCAGACGGGCAGCTCACGCTGACCAACCGGGGGGCGGTCGCCGCCCTCTGCGTGCGGCTCGACGACGCCCGCCCGCTGAACGCACCGGGCTGGGCCTGGTTCAGCGACAACCTCCTCCACCTGCTGCCGGGCGAACGCCGGACGGTGCGGGTGGAATGGTCCCCCGAGGCGGGGCCGGAGCGGCGGCTCCTCATCCAGGGCTGGAACACGGAGGCGATTCGGCATGGTTAGCGGGAAGGCACCCGGCGAGGCGGTGCGGGTGAGCGGCGGCGAACTCCAGGTCGGCAACCGGCTGCGCGCGACAGCGCTGCTTTCGGTGCTCGTGCCGGACGGCGCGGGCGAGCGCGCCCTGCCCGTGCCGGTTGAAGATACGGAGCCGGGCCGGCCGGGTGAGCCGCAGGAGACCGGCCAAGCGGGCGCGGCGGGCTGCCGGGAAGGCGGCCGTGCGGGCGATGCGCCCATCCCCTTGGTCCTGCGCGGCCGGGCGCACGGCTTCGCCGCCGAGGCGGTCTGGACGCCACGGCCCGGCGAAGACGCTCCCTACTGGGACGTCGACCTGCGTGTCCGTTACGAGGGCGAGGTGCCGGCGGAGGCCGCCCTGCGGGTCAGTTTCGACCTCCTGGGGCCCGGCCGTCCCACCTGGCTGATCCCGGGCGTCTTCTACGGCCAGAACCGGCTGCCCCACTGCAGCCGCATCTACCCCCGGTACGATTTCGCCGGCGGCGATCCGCAGCAACTGGTCTCAGACCGCTGGTCCTTCCGTGCCGACCGGGCGGCGGTACCGGCCGTCTTCGCCTGGAACGAGGACGGCTCCGCCGCGCTGTCCACCGCCGAGACGAGCCCGCTGGGCATCACCGGCGTGGGCTTCGCGGGGAACGCAGACGGTACGAGGATCTGGCTGGACTTCCCCTTCCGGGAGGAACCGGTCACCTACCTGGCCCCCGGCACGCCGGGGCCGGCCGACCGCCCCCGCCACCGCTTCTCCCCCGGCGAGGAGGTGCTCCTGCGCTTCCGGGTCTGGGTCGGCGGGTCGGAGCCTCACGCCTACGCCCCCTTCGTGCGGCAGCTCTACCGGCTGGATCGGGCCGCTCACCCGCTGCGGCCCTGGATGGGGCTGCGCCGGGCCGCCGGGTTGACCGCGTACGGTCTCTACCGCTGGCACTATAAGCCCGACCTGGCCATCCTGTGCG
The DNA here is from genome assembly GCF_040797425.1 of Symbiobacterium sp. NCBI lineage: Bacteria > Bacillati > Bacillota > Clostridia > Eubacteriales > Symbiobacteriaceae > Symbiobacterium > Symbiobacterium sp. Next base: position 53,857 of record NZ_JBFNEH010000019.1, read on the forward strand.
AGACGGCCCCCTTCGACCGCGAAAGCGGGGCGCAGGACCGGCTCAACATGCACGTGGGCTGGGTGAGCGGCACGCCGTGGCTCCACGCCCTGCTGGAGTACGGGCGCGCCCACGGCCGGGAGGAGTACGTGGAGGCGGCGGTGGCGGTGATGGACAAGATCGCCTCCGGCCTCGCCCCGGCGGGGATCTTCTGGGGCGAGTGGCGCCAGGGCCGCGGCTGGAGCCAGGGGTGGACCCCCCACAAGGGCTGGGTCCACGCCCGCACGATTGCCGAGGCGACACTCTTCATGGTGCGCGCCCTGGCGGCGGAGCAGGAGCGGGGGGTGAACCACCCCGCCTGGGCGGCGGCCGTGCTGTCGAACCTGCTCTACGTCTGCCGCGTGCAGCGGGCCGACGGCGCCCTGGGGGCATACTACCACGCCGAGTCCGGCGAGGTGATGGACTGGGAGGGCGCAGGCGGCCTCCTGTGGATCGCCGCGCTGCTGGAAGCGGCGGAAGTCATGGAGGAGGTGGCGGACGCGCTGACGCAGGAGGGGGTCCCGTCCGGCGGGGATGCCCGGCCGCCGGTGGAGTGCGGGGCGCTTGACGGGGCCCTGTGCTCGGCGGGGTGCGGCTCGCATGCGGCGGCCCTGCACGGGATGGGGGGCCAGTCGCCAGAGTTGGCCCAGCCGTCGGCCGGAGGCAGGGCGCAGGCGGTGCGGGCCCTGGCCGCGCGCTTCCGGGACGCGGCCCTGCGGGCTGGCCAGTACTACCGGCGGTTCGTGGATGAGGCCTTCCTCTACGGTGCGCCGGAGGACGTGCACCTCTGCCCCACCAGCGAGGACGGCTACAACGCGGTGATCGCCTACGTGCGGCTCTACGAGGAGACCGGCGACCCGCAGTGGCTGGCCGTGGCCCGGGATGCCGCCGACTGGACCATGACGTTCCGCTGGACCTACAACCTCGCCTTCCCGACACACACCATGCTGGCCCAGTTCGACTTCCGGTCCCGGGGCGCCGACCTGGCCTCGCCTTCCAACCAGCATCTGCACAATTACGGCCTGATCGCCCTGCCCGAGATGCTGCGGCTCTGGCGCCACACCGGCGACGACTACTACCTGAAGCGCACCCGCGACAACCTGGCCTGCTTCCTCCAGTTCATCGCCAGGGAAGATGGCGACTTCAACGCCTACAAGGGCATGGTGACCGAGCGCTACTACAACACGAACTGCTTCCAGCCCAAGGGGATGCTGCTCACCCTCTCCCACGCCTGGAGCGTGGGTGCCGTGCTGTACGCCGCGCAGGAGGCGGCGCGGTATGAGGCGGAGTGGGGCATCGACCTCGGGTTGCCGGAGGAGTAGGAGACGGCCGGTGGTCGTCCTGTTGATCACGGGCGGCTGCGGCACACCCGCGCGAGCAGGCCCGAATCCGGGCGGTCGCCTACAAGGGCATCTGGCTGCTGATGGTCATCATGGAGCAGCACCGGTTCAAATCTAACAACCTCGAAGCAGCCTACCGCGGGCTTGCCGAGGCGAATGCCGTCCTGCGGCAGGTGGAACCCCGGTAGGGGGAGCTGGCTCTGCCCTGAGCGGATCTTGGCTGCCACGATAACGGCCGGGGCGTACCTGCCCCGGCACAGCGAGGGATTCGGGGCTGCGGTAGTTCGACGGGCGCTGGAG